>CAMAWF010000014.1 GCA_945861895.1 Rhizobium sp. Q54 | reverse complement strand
AGAAGAAACATAGGCGCATATCGTGCACGCTACAATGTGCACATAGCGACACATGGCGACCGTGCTTCCGGCTGCTCTAGGCAGCGCGATCAGCGGTCTTGTTGTCTGCGAGCAGGCGCGAAAGATGCACTTCCCATTTGACGATGGCTTCGCGCATTTCGCTGACGTATTGGAAACGATTATAGATAGCAGCCACCCCCGAAATCTGGCCGCTGACGTGATTGAGCAGCCGCTCGATGATGTGTGGTGCGATACCCAGTTCGGCGAGTCTGGTGGCAAAGGTTCTGCGCAGATCATGCAGCGTCCAACCGTTTACTTGCGACAACGCATCAAGCGTTTTCTTGGCTTTCGACCAGCCGTTGAAGGGTTTTACAGGCGTGCTGCGTGCGGCAAAGACCATGCTGGATGGCGGCGAGCTTGCCAATAACTCGCAGAGCAGCGACTCAGTGATCCTGCCAATCGGAAACGTATGGTCCCTGGCATTTTTCGTCAGTGTCGCCGGAAGCGTGCATAGATCGCCCTTGATGTATTCGACGCTAAGCGCGGCGATTTCGCCACGGCGCTGCCCGGTCAGAATGAGACATTTCACGATAACACCAAAGCGTCCACAATGTCCGGCAGCGGTCCAGACCGCGCGGAGCTCGTCCTCAGATAGTATCCGCGAGCGGGTGTTGGCTTGCTGAGTGATCAGCCGTTCATGGGGCTGATGATCAATATAGGATTTTTGATAAGCCCATCGGAAGAACGACTTGATGATCACGGTGGCATAGCGGCGCTCTGCCGGTGCTGCGATCCGGTCGATCTTTTTGTTGATGTCATGGGCGCTAATGTCGGAAAGCTGCATCCGGCCAAACTTAAAATGTCGGTCCAGGAGGCGAGTGTAATCGTAAACCGTGCGGGGCCTGTTCTTCTCCTTGCAGGCGGCGAGGAATGTTGCTTTCGCCTCATCGAACGGAATGCTGCGGGGGCGATGCTTGCCGAGAGTTTTTTCGGCAAGCAAACGTTTGGCTTCAGCACGAGCGTCCGCGAGCGAGATGACCGGATATTTGCCGATGGTAATGAATTGGCGGTTTGGTCCGCATTGGACAAAGAACGAGCGCGTGCCGCCTTGCGAGACGCGGCAGCCAAACGACGGCAGGCCGTCGTCGTAATAGAGCTTTTGCCCTTTTGCTGGCGCTGCAAGCGTCCGCAGGGAGATATCGGTCAGGCGCATTAGCTTCTGCCTAGCTTCAGCGGAATGGGGTGTTGGAGCGCAGAGCCGTGGATTGGTATGTCGCTGGAAGGCCTTGTAGCACAAGGAGAAATTACTGAAAACGGTCACCATGCGAAGCAGTGTGCAGCTATAAATTCTGACTCTTAATCAGCGGGTCGCAGGTTCGAGCCCTGCTGCGCCCACCAAACTCATCCTGCGGTGACCAATTTTCTTCACCAGCGCTTCGTTATCGCGCGCGTTATATTTCGGCCCCTGAGAACACGACCGCCACCGGCTCATGAAGTGGCGCCGCCGCCAGAAGCCCGGCCAGCCCCGCCGTGCCGGTTGCCGAGACGGCGATCTTGGTATGCGCGTGCGCCATGGCATGCGCGCGCATTATGGCGCCTTCGTCGATGACCAGCGGTGCGCCGCCGGTCTCGCGCATTCCTTTGGCGATCTCCCACCAGTCGTAAGTTTCGTCATCGAGGATGCCCTGCGCGAGACTGACGGGCGTGGTCGCCCACGGCTGCATGAAGCGGGAACGATGGTGGACCGCCTCGGTCAATTCGATGCCCGCCAACAGTTGCCAGGCGCGCGCCAGCGGCGCGCAACCCGCCGTCTGCACCGTCATCAGCCGTGGCCGGTGGGGCAGGGCGCCGTGGGCGGCGGCGATTGCAAAGCCTTGCGAGAGCGCGCTTGCCAGCGCGCCGCCGCCGACCTGCACGAACAGAGCCGCGGGCGCGGTTCCCGCTGCGTGGAAAGCTTCCGCCATCTCGAATGCCAGTGTGCGTCCGCCTTCGATCGCGAGGCCGTTTTCGGTGCCTTGCACGCCGAACGATATGGCGCCGCGCTCGACCACCCGGCGGAATTCCCGGATACATGGGTCGCCGCTCTCGCCGGGCTGGCGTTCGCAGACGATGATGGTGGCGTTTAATTCCTTGAGCCGTTTGACGACGTTGAGATTGGCGTCGCGCGGGATGAACACGTCGAGCGGCCAGTCGGCGGCGCGCGCAATGACCGCGGCAGCAAGCGCCGCATTGCCACACGATGCGATGGCCAGCCGGCGCGCTTTCAAGCCCGAGGCAGCGGGAAGTTTGGCCGCTTCAATGACGCGAAGGTAAAGCATCACGCCCATGAGGTGACGGCCCTTGTGGGAGCCGGCGACGTTGCCGGTTTCATTCTTGACCCAGAGTTCACCGGTGAGCGCGAGCGCCTTGGCCAATGCGGGCTGCGGTATCATCGGCGTGGTGCGGAACCCGCGGCCATCGACAGCCAGCAGCGCTCTGTCCATCGTTCCGACGAACTCCGCCCAGGCATTGTCCGAAAGCCCCGCCGAACGGGCCAGCCGGTAGGGCGAAAGCAAATTGCGATATCGCAGAAATGGATTGGGTTCCGATCCCGCGGCGAAGGATTTTTCATCGCCCGCCGGAATGAGAACATGGTCGGTGTCGTCGCCCTTGCGTCCGGCATTCGGGCAGGCAAATGGCAGGTTGCGGGCGATATCGACGGTCGCGCCGCAACCGTGGCAAACGAAAAGTTGCGTGGGTTCGGTCATGCTTTCCGCGCTGCCGCGGCGCCGCTGCGGGTGTTGAAATCGGCGATCATCGCATCCCAGGCCGGCACCAGCTCCAGCAACCCGTCCCAGAAGGATTGCTGCGTCCGCGCGTTGAATTCCTCCACGGTGATGCCCTGCTGTTCGACCCAGGTGAAATAGCCGAGGTTGAACACGCGCTTCCTGTCGAGATGAGTAAGCTCCAGCATGTGGTCTATCGTTGTCGCCGCCAGCGAGCGGCCCCAGGTTTCGCCCGCGGCAACGGCGTCGAGCCGGTTGCCGAAATAGCGCGCCGTCGCCTTGCCGATCTCGCTTTCGTACAGCTCCGCGCCGTCGGTGGCGATGGTGATGACGATGTCGTCGGCGTCGAGATCGAAATATTTCGCGGTCTTGATGGCGGCCAGCATGTTGCAAAGACCCGACAGGCCGAAATTGCCGAGTTTCGACACTAGCTCGGGATCGATGCCGCGCCGCTCGATCAGATATTTGCGGCCTTCGTCCGTATTGAACAGAACGAACAAGGTGTCGGTGGCGTGATCGCTGACCGCCGCCACCAGATCGGTGTTCATGACGTTGTGGATGTACGGCACGTGCTTGTCGCCGATGCCCTGGATGTTGTGCTCGCCAAAGCCGTTATAGAGCAGCGTCGGGCACTCGGCCGCCTCCACCGCGACGATCTTGCTGCCGAAGATTTTTTTCAAATGATCGCCGGCCGCCAGCGTGCCGCCCGAACCGGAAGCCGCGACATAGGCCGCCAGCCTGGCGTTCGGCTTGCCCTTGGCCAGGCTGTTGAACACCCGCTTGGCCGCAGCACCGGTGCAGGTGCGGTGAATTAAATAATTTCCGAATTCGCAGAACTGATTGAAAATAATGTTGGCGGGATCGCGGTCGAGCACCGCGCAGGCGTCGTATATTTCCTTGACGTTGCTTTCCGACCCCGGCGTGCGGATGATGTCCGCCTTGTCGTCCACCCATTTCTCCAGCCACTGGAAACGCTCGCGGCTCATGTTCTCCGGCAGCACGGCGACGCCGCGGCAGCCGAGAATGCGGGATATCGCAACGCCGCCGCGGCAGAAATTTCCGGTCGAGGGCCAGACCGCGCGATGGCGGGTTGGATCGAATTGCCCCGTCACCACACGGGGAACCAGGCAGCCGTAAGCGGCAAGCACCTTGTGGGCGCGGATCATGGGAAAGCGATTGCCCAGCAGCAGCACGATGCGGGCCTTCACCCCCGTGAGCTGCTCCGGCAATTCGATATGCTCAGGGACGCGAGCCAAGCCCTTGCGGGTGGCGTCGTTGAACCAGTGAACGCGGAAAAGGTTCAGCGGATGCGGCGCGTCGGGATCGATGTCGCGCAGCTTGGCCTGCACGCCGGCCGGGATGGTCGATGGGTCTTTGAGCTGGCCGATTGTCGGGAGCACGACACTGGCTTCCCGGAACCGTCCGACCGTGCGTTCGTACACAGCCGCATCGATGACGGTGCGTTCGAGCCCCAGACGCGCCATTACATATTCCTTTTCCGTGCAGACAATCTCGCGCAACGCCCGGCGATGCGGGCCGCTGCCGCCTACGATAGCCAAAGATGACTGAACTGAGTTGCAACCATTTGTTCTCGCGAGGGCGATCCCTCCAACAGACCGGTTGCCTTGGTAAAGCGGTTTAATCCAGCGAGCGCCTCATCGGTGATCTCCGGTGTGTAATAGGGAAGATCGCGCGCGACCACCTCGGCAATCGTCTCGGCTTCGGTGGCGGGAAAAAATTTCCGGCCGACCGTGGTGGCGAGACTGACGTCCTTTTTCAGCGCACGTTGCGCAGCCACGACCGCGCGCAAGCCGGCGGCCACCATTTCGGGGTCGCGCTCGATCGTGCGGTCGCTCGTCACCAGCACCGGCAGCGTGTAGTAAAACGCATCCTTCGGTCCGACCCCGCGGCGCACGTCGAGGACCACTTTGCCGATGCCGCGAGCGATGGCATTCTGCGCCCCCATGGCGTTTGCCCAAAATCCATCGATTTGTCCCGCTTCGAGCGCCTTGGCGGCGGCGACGCCGAAGGACACGCCACGCTCATGGGTTCCGGGAACGCCGACGATGCGAACGCCATCGCGTTCGAGATCGATTCCGGATTCCGACAACATGTATCTGAGCGCCGTTTCCACCAGCGGCGCGGCGCCGATCGTGCGGCCTTTCACTGCATCGATGTCGCCAGATTTTGCATCGAGATCGGCGCGCATCACCAGCAGCCAGTAAGTCCCCTGCGCCAGCGCCGCCAGCATTTTGGCGCCCTTCCATTCGTGAAACACGCGCAAGACGACATGCGCGGGCCCCGCGACGAAATCAACGTCGCCGTCGCGCAGGGCCTCGTAGGTCTTGTAGTTGGGAAAAATAAGCTTGTATTCCGCGTCGAGCCCTTCCTTGGCGAAGAGATCGAGCGCGATTGCGGCAATCGCCGGAAAGTAAGAGTTGGAGACAAGGTCCGGCACGGCAACACGCGCTGACTTCACGGATTACCTCGCTTGACCTTGTCGCCGTCAACACTTCACTTCGCGACGAACCCCGGCACATAGACATCGTTCGCTACAACGGGATTCTTCAGCTTGAAAGCGCCATTGACGACATCGAGGGTGGCTTGGATGCGGGCGGGGTCGATTTCCCCCAGCGGCTTGCCCTTGATGTCGGCGAGTTCAGCCACCGATTGGATCTCGCCCTTTGCAATTTCGACCTCCACCTGCGGATGGAACTTGTTCATGATTGCGCCGGCTTCAGCGGGATTGGCGAAGGCGGTCTTCATGCCCTTGATCGTTGCCGCCACGAAACGGCGCACGAGGTCGGGATTGCTTTTGATCGTCGCCTCGGTCGCGATGATGCCGTTGCCGTAATAGCTCAGGCCGGGGTCGGAATAGGCGAAGCGAATGAGTTTCTTTGGCGCCAAGCGCGCCCGCAGCAGAGGTTCGCCGACGGTGAATTGTCCGACACACGGCACCTTGCCGGTGGCAAGCAGACCGGGCAGCGCCGAACTATCGGCCACTACCCAAGTCACTTTGGCGATATCAATGCCGGCTGCCTTGGCAAAGGCCGGAAACATGTCCGGTATCGATCCGCCGGCCGGATTGGCGATCGATTTGCCTTCAAGATCTTTCGCCGTCTTCAGCCCTGCGTCCTCGCTGCAAAAAATCGCCTGCGGCGGCTTGGCATAGACAACGGCGACGAGCTTCACCGGGATGGCGTCGTTGGCGCGGGCCAGCATCAGCGAACCGGCATCGGCGAAGCCGAAGGTCGCATTGCCGGCGCCGACCTGGCGGATCGCATCGACCGAGCCCTTGCCGCCGAGAACTTTCACTTCGAAACCGGCGTCCTTGTAATATCCTTTTTCGATCGCAACGAAATAATAGGCATGGCGGCCGTTGAAGCCAAAATCGGTGATCAACGAGACGCTGTCGGCGGCTTTGACGCTGGGCGCCAAGACGAGAGCAAGCAAAATCGCCGCGCCGCGCGCAAACTTTCGGAATGTGATCTGGATATTGTTCATCGCCATCTCCTTGCCGCTACTGGCCGCGCCAACTTGCGAGGCATCGCATGAACCTATCTTGACCCAAGGGGCCAAATCGTATGATTTAGTATACAAGATTGCAAACGCCTTGCCGGCAAGCCCGAATAGGCGCGTTGCCGCATCAACAGGCTACAACCTTCGGCAGGTCCGATGTCTGGATTACCGCTGCGAAGTGCCGTGACGTGGGACCGCTCGGATCCGCGCGCGGCCCGGCGCGCCATCCGTTCCGGCGGCTATACCGGCTATACCGCCGGCATCGCGCCAGGATATGTGCAGGCCAATATCTGCATCCTCCCGCGCGCCTGGACCGAGGATTTTCTGCTCTACTGCCAGAGAAATTCGAAGCCGTGCCCGTTGATCGCGCGCTCCGATCCGGGCGATCCGCGCCTTCCGACGCTGGCCGAAGACCTCGACATCCGCACCGATGTGCCGCGCTATCACATTTTCCGCGACGGTGAATTCGTCGAGGAGGTGACCGATATCAGCCGTTTCTGGCGCGACGATCTGGTGACCTTTGCGCTCGGCTGCTCGTTCTCGTTCGAAGAGGCCATGCTGGAAGCCGGATTGCGCCTGAAGTTTCTGGAGCGCAACAGCGTCGCCGGAGTTTATCTCACCAATATCGAAACCGTGCCGGCAGGCCCGTTCTGCGGACCATTGCTGGTGACCATGCGGGCGTTCAAGCCGGCCGACGCCATTCGCGCCATCCAGATCACCTCGCGATTCCCGAATGTCCACGGTGCGCCGGTGCATATCGGCAATCCTGCGAGCATTGGCGTCGATCTTGCCAAGCGATATCAAAACGTCGGCGACGGCGAGGTGGCCGAGGATGAACTTCCGGTATTCTGGGCCTGCGGTTTGACGCCGCAGCTTGCCGTCAAGAACGCCAAGCCGTCATTCTGCATCACGCACGCAGCGTCCTCGATGCTGATGACCGACTTGCGTAACGCAAGCCTCGCGGTGCTGTAACTACCGATGCGCGATTTCGAACGGCCTGGCCGCTCCGAAGCTCTTGGCACCAGCGCAATGGCGGCGACGTCGCATCCATTGGCGACGTTGACGGCGCTCGACATTTTGCGCGGCGGCGGCAACGCGGTCGATGCCGCGGTTGCGGCGATGGCGCTGCTCGGTGTGGTCGAGCCGGCGCAAACCGGTATCGGCGGCGATTGCTTCGCGCTGCTGATGCGGGGCGGCGAGGGCAAGGTCATCGCGCTCAATGGCTCGGGCTGGGCGCCGGCGGCGGCGACGCTCGATGCCTTCAAATCGCGTGGCATTTCTGAAATCGCGACCGAAAGCGCGCACGCGGTCTCGGTGCCGGGCGCCGTCGCCGCCTGGGCGCGGCTGGTGGCCGATCATGGCAGCATGGAGCTTGGCGCTCTGCTGCAACCGGCAATCGTGGCCGCCGAGCAAGGCTATCCGGTCACCGAGCGGGTGGCGCGCGACTGGGCCAAGCAGACAGAAAAGCTCCGCCGCAATCCGGCGGCGGCGAAGATTTTTCTCGCCAGCGGCGAACCGCTGCGGACCGGCGCGATCCACCGCCAGCCGGCGCTCGCCGCTGCATTGCGGAGCATCGCGTCCGATGGGCCTGAGGCGTTTTACGCGGGATGGATCGCGCAGGACCTGGTCGAGACACTGCACGCGCTCGGCGGGCTGCATACTCTCGACGATTTCAGCAGCTTCAAACCGGAATACGTCGAGCCGATCAGCACGACCTATCGCGGCTTTGAGTTGTGGGAATGCCCGCCCAACGGCCAGGGTCTCGTGCCGCTGGTGATGGCGAAGGCGCTGGAAGGTTTCGATCTCGCATCGTGGACGCCGGATTCTGTCGAGCGCTACCACGCGACGGCCGAAATCGGACGCATGGCTTATGCCGAAAGGGATTTGCTCATCGGCGATCCGCGCACAGGTTCGGTGCCGGTGAAGGCGCTGCTCTCGGACGGGCACGCGGCCCAATTACGCGCGCGTGTGGCGTTCGACCGCCGGCTCAACGACCTCACGCCGGTTGCCATGCCGGAGCATCGCGACACGGCGTTTCTTTCCGTCGTCGATCGCGACCGCAACACGGTGTCGTTGATCAATACCATTTTCGATGATTTCGGCTGCGGCATTGCCACCCCGAAGTCGGGCGTCATGTTTCACAATCGCGCGGGCGGTTTCGTGCTCACGCCGGGTCATCCCAACGCGATTGCCGGGCGCAAGCGGCCGCTCAACACTGTCATTCCTGCGATGCTGACGCAAAACGGAAAAGCCGTGATGCCGTTCGGCGTCACCGGCGGGCATTTTCAGCCGTTCGGCCAAATCCAGATCATGACCAATGTGCTGGATTACGGCATGGGCATTCAGCAGTCTATCGACCAGCCGCGCATCTTTGCGCGCGGCGATCTTTTCCACGTTGAAGGCACGGTGTCTCCCGCCGCCGTGGATGGGCTGCGAAAACTGGGTCACGATGTGCAGCGCGCGGAAAATCCGCTTGGCACCGCGCAGGCGATCTGGATCGATTGGGATCGCGGCTTGCTGCGCGGCGGTGCCGACGGCCGCCGTGACGGCATTGCCCTGGGCTGGTAAACGAATTCGATGAGCGACACTCGCAAACTTGCCGATACGATCTGCCGGGACATCGACGCGGCGCGCGACGAACTCATCGATCTGTGCAGTCGGCTTGTGGCCGCGCCGAGCGTCAACCCGCCCGGCCGGACGGTGGACGTAGCCGAGGTCGTCTCGCGTTACCTTGCGGAGCGCGGCGTGAAGCCCGCCACCGTTGCGGCGGACAATGAGGCTCCCAATGTTGTCGGCCAGGTGAGCGGGCGAACGGCCGGCCGCCATATCGTCTTCAACGCTCACATGGACACGATGGAAGCGGGTGACGAGGCGTCGTGGACGGTTCCCGTGTTCAAAATGAGCCAGGTCAAAGAGCGGCTCTACGGCCTCGGCATGGGCAACATGAAGGGCGCGCTGGCGGCGATGTGCATGGCCACCGCGATGATGCAGCGCCACCGCGAACTCTGGTCCGGTCAATTGTCGATGACGGCGGTGTCCGACGAAGTCATGTTCGGAGATCGTGGCGCGGTGTATCTGCTGCGGACCCGTCCCGATCTCGCCGGCGACTTCATGATCAGCGGTGAGGGTCCGGGCTTCATGGAATTCGCCGTCGCCGAAAAAGGCCTGCTTTGGATCGACATCGAAGCGCGCGGACCGGCGGGGCATTCCTCGCGCGCGCTGCCCGGGCAAACCGCGGTGATGAAGCTCGCGGCTTTGCTTGCACGGCTCGATGCCATCAATTCGCTTTACGCCAAGCCGCCGGCCGAGCTTGCGGGCGTGACCGGCGGGGAAGGCAACGTCGGACTGCGCGTTTCGCTCAATGCCGGAAACATCGCGGCCGGCACGGTTCGCAGTCAAATCGCCACCAAGGCGCGCGCCGAGATCGATATCCGGCTGCCGCCGGGGATCACCACCAAAGAGATCGAGCAACGCATCCGCGCCGAATGTGCCGGCGATCCCGACACGACCGTCACTGTGACCAAAGTATGGGATGCCAACTGGGCCGGGCTGCAAAATCCTCTGGTGATTGCGCTGGGCGGTGCGGCAGAAGCTGTCCGCGGCCGCAAGCCGTCTTATGTGGTGCGCCTTCCGGGCAGCGACGCGCGGCGCTGGCGCGATCTCGGCGTGCCGGCGGTCTGCTACGGCCCGCAACCCACGCTGTCGGCCGGCATCGACGACTATGCCAACGCGCAGGACGTCGTGGATTGCGCAAAAATCTACGCCCGCACGGCCCTGGCGCTGATGAGCCGGTGAATTCGGGGCGGCTCGCCCTAGAGCGTCGCCTGCACCAGAAATGAAAGCGCGCGCGCGGCTTCGCGCGTGGTGTTGAACACCGGTACGTTGGCGCCTTCCAGTTCCGCGATCCAGCGCTGGCGCGCGCTGCCGCCGTAAATCACCATCGCGACCGGCTTGTTGTGCGTTTGCCGAAGCTTTCGCACCAGCTCGCCAAACCCGGGAAAATCCGCATTCGCCGGCGCCAGCAGCGTGCACAACACCAGATCGACATTCGGATCGGCGAAGATCGCGCCCAGGCCCACTTCATGCGCCTCGCGCGGTCCCTTCACGTCGATGCCAATCCAGAAGTCGAACGGATTTGCCGGCTCGAGCCAGTCGGGGAGGATCGTGCGCATGGCGGCGATCGTCTTCGGCTCGAACCTGGCAAGCTCAAGCCCATCCTGCACGACGAGGTCGGTCGAAATGACGCCGAGCGCGCCGCTGGTGGTCGCGATGCCCACGCGTTTGCCGGCCGGCTTCGGCAGCATGGCCAGCGCGCGCAACGCATTGAGGAAATCGACTTCGTCTTCGGCGCGGACGATACCGTACTGGCGCAGCGCTCCATCGAGAACTTCATTGTCGGTCGCGAGCGAGCCGGTGTGCGACGCCGATGCGCGCGCGCCTTCTTTTGTGCGGCCGGGCTTGAGCAGGACAATCGGCTTCTTCTGCCGAACCTTGCGTGCCGTTTCCAGAAACAGGCGCGGGTTCGCGATGCTCTCGATGTAAAGGCCGATGACTTTCGTTTCGGGATCGGTGGCGGCGAAGTTGAGGAAATCCACCTCATCAACATCAATCTTATTGCCGACGTCGATGCTCTTGGAAACCGGCAGCCGCTGGGTCTCCGCGCTCATGACGTTGAGCATCACGGCGCCGGTGAATATGCCGGTCTGGGTGAAAAACGACACGCCGCCCTTTTCCCAGCGCGGAAAATTCACGAAGCTTCCCATCATGCCGCAATCGGCGTTGACCATGCCGATGGTGTTGGGCCCCGCCATCAGCAGGCCGGACTGGGCGGCGATCTCGCGCAACCGGCCTTCGTCGGCGCGGCCCTTGTCGCTTGCTTCCGAGAAACCCGCCGTGATGATGCAGGCCGCGCGCGCCTTGGCGGCGACGCATTGCTTGATCGCCTCTTCGACATGCGCCTGCGGCAGCACGATGTAGACGAGGTCCACCTGCCCGGGAACCTCGGCCAGCGCCGGATAGGCCTTTTGGCCCATGATCTCGCCGGCGCTGCGGTTGATCGGATAGAGCGGTCCCTTGAAGCCGCCGTTGAGCAGATTATGGAACAGCACGCCGCCGGATTTGGTCAAGTTTGCGGAGGCTCCAATCACCGCGATGGAGCGGGGCGAAATCAGCGGCGTAATGTCTCGCATCGGCAAACTCCTAGGAACGAAGCACGACCAGGGCATCGAGCGCGAGAACCCCGTGCTCGGTCACGGTCAATGGGTTGATCTCGATTTCGGAAATCGCCGCGGCGATATCGCTGCGCTCGGCCACGCCGGAAAGCGCGCGAATGGTTGCCTTGAGCGCGTCGCGGTCCACCGGCTTGCCGCCGCGCGCGCCGTCGAGGATGCGCATGGCGGGTTTTTCAGTCAGCAAGGCCTCGATGTCCTGTTCGCGCAGCGGGGCCAGCCGGAACGTCACCTGGCGCAGCAGATCGACGTAGATGCCGCCGAGGCCGAACATGACGACCGCGCCGAATTGCGGGTCCATGCGCAAGCCCAAAATCCATTCCGATTGCGCGGGCCGGAAGGCCTCAATTAGAAAGCCGTCAAGAACGATGTCGGGCCGGATGCTGCGCACGCGGGCCTGTATGGTGTCGCAAGCGGCGGCCGCGGCGGCTGGAGTTTCGATGGGAAAGACGATCCCGCCGCTATCGGTTTTGTGCGTAAGCGCCGGTGAGACCGCCTTCACCACGACCGGCGGCCCGATTGCGTTCACCGCCAGCGCAGCCTCAGCTGCGCTTCGCACGACGCGCCCGGGCGGCACAGGAATCCCAAGCGTGCGCAGCAAGGCCTTCGAATCCGGTTCGGATAGCGCCGCCTGGCCGCGCGCCTTGGCGGCCGCGATCAGGCCCGCAATGTCGCCGCTTGGCGAGCTTGTCAGCATTCGCCGATTCCAAACCGAAGGTCAGTGGTCAACGCGCAAGAGGACCTTGCCGAATTGCTTTGCCGATTCGAGATAGCGGTGCGCTTCCGCCGCCTCCTGTAGCGGAAAAACGCGGTCGACCACGGTCTTCAATTTTCCGCTGTCGAGCAGCGGCATCATGACTTCGAGGTCGTGCTTGGTCGCGCTGTTGGAGCCGATGATCTGCAATTCCTTATGGAAGATGTAGTTCACCGCGATGTTGCAGTCATACGACTTGGTTCCGCCGACCGTGATGAGGCGGCCGCCGCGCGTCAGGCAACGGATCGATTTGTCGAGGAAATCGCCGCCGACATGTTCGACGACGACATCGACGCCGCGCTTGTTCGTGCGCTTCATGATCTCGTCGACAAAATCCGTCTCGTTGTAATTGATGGTCTCGTCGGCACCCAATTCCTTGGCCTTCTGCAGTTTCCAGTCGGCGCTCGACGAAGTGTAGACGTAAGCCCCAGCGAGTTTGCAGATTTGGATGGCGGCCATGCTGACGCCGGAGCTGGCCGAATTGACCAATACGGTTTCGCCTGCCTGCAATCGGCCGCGATCGATCAGCATGTGCCAGGCGGTGCCGAAGGCGTTTGGAAAGGCGGCGGCGGTTTCATAGCTGACATTGCTCGGCAGTTGGATGAGATGATCGGCCGGCAGCTTGACGTATTGCGCATAGGCGCCGTGCTCGTGGGCGCCGAGATAGCGATAGTCCCTGGCGCAGCGGTTGTGGTGACCGGCCATGCATTGCTCGCATCGGCGGCAGGGAAGAATCCACCAGCTGGTGACCCGCGTGCCGATCGGGAAATCGCAGTCGGTCTCTGGCCCTAGCGCAACCAGCTCGCCGCCGAAATCGCCGCCGAGGACATGTGGAAACTTGCCTTTGTTCGGCTTGTAGCGGCCTGCACGGGCCATCAAGTCGTAACCGTTAAGCCCGACGGCATGAACTTTGACCAGCGCTTCGCCGCGTTGCGGTTTTGGAACGGATATGTCGGTGTAACGAAGCACGTCCGGATCGCCATATTTTTCGAAGATGGCTGCCTTCATTTTTTCTGGAATCAAGGTGCTGTCCTCCACGCAACTTTTACGATTAGATCGCCGGCAAGTGTATTATTTTTGGTTGGATAGACTTTCGTCTTGGTCCTCGCTGCAGTGATGCGGCGGCTGCGCCAATGCGGCGCACGCCTCATGCTTGTTCAATTCGCCAATAATTTGTATACTAAAAAAAGTGGAATTCAACGCCTCAATTGGGCGCAACAGCGCGATGCCGTGCCCGGCCGGCAGCGAAGACCGGGACGACAGAGGGGGATGAGATTGCGCTTGAGTAGAAATGTATTCGCATGTCGCATTTCGCGGCGGCGAATGTTTTATCGGGCGCGCCTTCGGCGTCATTTTGGATGTTCCGGCGCGTGATGTCGAAAATCCACATCGAAAATCTGTCCAAGACCTATCGCTCGAAACGCAGCCGAGTGACAGCGCTTGAAGACGTCAGCCTGGCCATCGAGCAGAATGAATTCGTGACGCTTGTCGGGCCCTCCGGTTGCGGCAAGTCTACGCTGCTAAAGATTGTCGGCGGCCTCATCCGGCCCTCCCGCGGACGCCTGATTTACGACGGAGAGCCATTGCTGCAACCGACACGGGACGTAGGGATCGTATTTCAGGAGCCGGTATTGTTGCCGTGGCGGGCGACGATCGACAATGTTTTGCTGCCGGCGGAAATATTAGGATTGAATCTCGCGCAATGCCGGGTCCGGGCGCTCGAACTGTTGAAACTGGTCGGGCTTGAAGGATTCGAATCGAGCTATCCGCGAGAGCTCTCAGGCGGCATGCAGCAGCGCGTGGCGCTCAGCCGGGCGTTGATCCACAATCCTTCGGTTCTGCTGATGGATGAACCCTTCGCCGCGCTCGACGCCATGACCCGGGAAGAACTCGGCTTCGAACTCATGCGCATATGGGACACGCACAAGAAAACCGTGATCTTCGTGACGCATAATATCGTCGAGGCAATCCTGCTTGCCGACAGGGTTGTCGCGATGTCGCCGCGTCCGGGCCGCATCGCAAAGATCGTCAAAATCGATCTTCCCCGTCCGCGGACGCTCGACATGGAGTTTACCGGCGAGTTCAAATCCTACTTCGACGAAATCCGTGCGGTCATTTACAGTGGCGGCGGAGCGGCGAGACCATGACGGCCGAGCTACCCGCCAGTGCCCGCACGGAAGACGAAGACCTGGAACCTTCGACGACCTTGTTCACCTATCTGGGGCCGGCCGTCACGCTGATCGGGCTGGTCGCTCTCTGGGAAGTGCTTGTGCGCTGGTCGGGGATTCCAGGCTGGCTGTTGCCAACGCCGACGGCAATCGGCGAAGCAATGGCGGAGTGGCGCAATGAATTGGGCTGGCACTTTCTGATCACGCTCTACGAGGTGTTGGCCGGTTTTGCGCTGTCGATCGTTGTCAGCATTCCTCTGGCCGTAGCTGTGGTTTATTCGCCATTTCTTCAGAACACGATTTATCCAATTCTTCTTGCCCTGCAATCGATGCCGAAGGTCGCGATCGCGCCGCTGCTGGTGCTGTGGATTGGATTTGGAGCGTTGCCGAAAATAGTAGTAGTATTTTTGGTGTGCTTTTTCCCCATCATCGTGGCGACGGCATCCGGCCTCACTGCCGTGCCGGCTTCGCTTATCGATCTGATCCGGTCGCTTTCGGCGACTCCCCTTCAGACCTTCGTCAAAATACGATTTCCGACGGCGATGCCGCACATCTTCGTGGGGCTGAAGATCGCAATCACCTTTGCCGTGATCGGCGCGGTGATCGGGGAGTTTGTCGGGTCGGATGCGGGCCTGGGCTATTTGATTCTTATATCCACTTCCCAGTCGCGGACGCCCCTGGCATTTGGTGCGCTGTTGTTGCTGACGATCATGAGCATTGTGCTCTATTATGCGGTGGAGTTTGTTGAGCGTCTCCTGGTTCCCTGGGCCCCAAAAAACTAACCGCAGATGACAGCAGCCACGCAGGACATAAAAAAGAAGGTTGACCGGCCGAGGATCGATATCTTCGGATCGCAGCCGCCGCAACAAATGGCCGGAGAATCGTTGGGCGCCTTCGCCTACCGGGCGCTTCGCGATGCGATACGCGCGGGCAGAATTAATCCCGGTGCGCATATCCGGGAATTGGATGTCGCGCAGTGGCTGAAAATCAGCCGGACGCCGGTGCGCGAGGCATTCCATCGCATCGTGGCCGACGGGCTGCTCACCAACGGACCCTGGAATGGTGTCATGTTGGCCGAATTCAGCCAGCAGCAGCTTATCGACCTCTATGCCGTGCGTGAGACGCTGGAGGGGGCCGCGGCGGCGCTGGCGGCGCGAAATGCAACCGAGGCGGAAGTCCGCCTGCTGTTCAATATTGCGGCTACCGAAGAGGCTGAAAAGGACGACCCCGACAGGCTTGTCGTGATCAACGCCAAGCTGCATCAGATGATTTATCGCGCAGCCCACAATCAGTTCCTGCTGCAATCGCTGACCGTGGTCGTTGACGCATTGGGGTTGCTGCGGCATTCGACTTTCATTATTCCCGGCAGCATCGACGTTGCGCGGCGCGACCATCTAAAGCTGATAACTGCCATCCAGAACGGCGACCCCAAGCGCGCTGAACTGGTGGCGCGCCGGCATATACGCCGCGCGCTATCGATGCGACTCGAACTTCTTAAAGGTGGCAAGTGAGTTTATGAGTCTTGCTGCCAATGCGATCCAGCATAAATATCCGCCGACAAATTTTGGAATCAGGAGGGCGCTATGCCGAAACCCGAGCTTGAATTTTTTCCGGTAGACAAACTGCCGTGGATCCCGGTTGCCGGCGCCCCTCCGGGCCACTACCAGAAGATACTGACCGAGGATCCGGACAAAATGTTCGTCACGCGAATGCTCAAAGTAGACCCCGGCTGCCGCAGCACCGAGACGTTCGTGCACGACTTCTGGGAGGAGGTTTATATTCTCGAAGGCAGTCAGTGGGACGGCGAGCAGTTTTTCAAAAAGGGAATGTATGCCTGCCGCCCGCCCGGAATGAAGCATGGACCGTACCGGACCGACGATGGCGTCATGACGCTCGAAGTGCGGTATATGCGCTGATCGCGTTCGCGCCGATGCTTCCGAAGCAGGAACTTCGTCCATGACGCGGCCGGATCGTAAAATCATCGCCAATGTTGCGCGGCTTAACCGCTACATGGAGGCGAATGGCCTCGACGCGGTCGCCGTCCGCTCGGGCGTCAATTTCACTTATCTCGCCGGCATCGCCCTGCCGGGGACGCTCGCCCGCCATCTCGACCTGGCCAATACAATTCGCGGATTCATGCTGCTGTGGCCGCGCAAGGGCGAGCCCGTCATCGTGCTCGATTCCTTCGCCGAGAAAGTGGTCGCGCGCGACTCCTGGGTCGGCAAGCTCGTGGTTTACAAAGCCTATGTCGAATCGCTTTACACGCGCGTTGCAGATGTACTGCAAGACTGTGGATTGGCGACCGCACGCGTTGGATTCGAGAAGGATGGGTTGAGCGCAAAGCATTGGGAGGAGATTCAGCAGGTCTTGCCGCGGCTGGAGATGATCGATTGCTCGCGGATGATGGACGAGGTCCGCTGGATCAAGACGCCGGGCGAGATCGAGTTGCAAAAAACTCTCGCCGATCTGCTGGACGACGTCTATCTCGAAACCTTTCCGGCCATCCGAGCCGGCGACAGCGAGCGCGAGGTGCACGCCCGCATCACCGAGAGTTGCCTGCGGCATGGATTTGGCTGGGTGCATGGAATTCTGAATTCAAGTTCAAATCATGTGATGTATGGGGGCGAAAGCGATCTTCGATTCCAAAAGGGCGATTTCGTACGCAACGATTATGTCGCGTATTCGAAAGGCTATGCCGGGCATCAGTCCCGCATCGCGATATTGGGGCCGCCCACGGCCGAACAGCAGCGCGGATATGAACTCACGTTGGACGTGCACCGAAAGACGATCGAACGCTGCCGCGCCGGCGTCACCGCCGGGGAAATCTATGCCTTCGTGGTCGATGAATTTAACAAGCATGATATCGAGTACACGGCGTCGCTGGTCGGACACGGCATGGGACCCTGGTTCCACCAGCAGGAGCCGGTTCTCCGCAATGGCAGCAAGGTCGTGCTGGAGGACGGAATGATCCTTGCGGTCGAGCCGCAGCGCCAGCATTGGCACATTCAAGATCTGATCGTGATCGAGCAAGGAAAGCCGCGACTGTTGTCGGATAAATTCCCGGTCGATCGCTTGTTTGTGATCGACTGAACGATCAGTGCTTTTCTTCGCTGCCGTGTCCCCAGGGCATCAGAATACGTTCGGCAAGGACGACTGCGGCATAAAGGATCATGCCGAGAACGCTCAATATGACGAGGGCGGCCCAGGCGAGCGCCGTGTTCATCTGCGAGTTGGCAGTCAGGAGCAGATTGCCGAGGCCTGCATTCGAGCCGATGAATTCTCCAATAACGGCCCCGATGACAGCCAAGGTGACGGCGATCTTCGCTCCGGAAAACATGAATGGCAGCGCGGAGGGGAGCTGAATCTTGAAGAAGGTCTGCAGCCGGGAACTTTGCAGAGAACGGGCCAACTCAAGAAGTTCCGGTGAGGTCGTGCGCAGGCCGGTGGCGGTGTCGACCACGATGGGAAAGAACGCAATCACGAACACCATGGCAAGTTTGGATTCGATACCGGTGCCAAACCAGACCAAGAGTATTGGCGCCAGCGCAACCTTGGGAATCGACTGGCTTGCGACCAGCAGCGGATAAAACATTGAATTCAATACGCGTGAATATGTCATGATCACCGCGATGGGGATGCCGATGCACATCGCAAGCATAAATCCGTAAATGCATTCCAGAAATGTAATCCAGGACTCAGTCAGCAAGATGTGTGCATAGGAAAAAATAGCGACGGCGACCGCCCAAGGGCTTGGCAGCACAACGACCGAAACTTTGAACAAGATTATGTAATAGTGCCAGGCGAGCAGAATAATCGCGGCGCCTATGCATGGATAAAGAATTCGGAGGACATTGTTGCGCATCACTTTACGACCCCAAGGGCAACTCCGGCCTTTCTTTCAAACTCCGTGAATTTATCGAGAAAGCGGACTTTCGACGTGCGCGGATAGGCAATGTCGATTTCAAGCCGCAACGCAATGACCGCGGGGCGCTTGGAGAACACCAGGACCCGATCGGACAAATAAATAGCCTCCGAAATGCTATGGGTTACGAAAATCACCGTTGCGCCGGTGACGCGGCGGATATCGAGCAGCAAATCGTTCATTTCCAGCCTGGTCAGCTCATCGAGCGCACCGAACGGTTCGTCCATGAGCAGAATGGATGGCTCATGGATGATGGCACGGCAAAGCGCGACGCGTTGCTGCATCCCGCCTGAGAGTTGCCTTGGGTAAGCATTTTCGAAGCCACCCAGCCCAACGAGTTCCAGAATTTCATGCGCGCGGGCCTTTGCCTTCGCGTCATTCTTGCCAAGAACTTCCATTGGAAAAAGAACGTTTCCAATAACGCTTCGCCACGGCATGAGGGTGGGGGATTGAAACACAACACCGACGCCGGGGTAGGGCTTGGTGATTTTTATCCCACCGAGTTCAAGCAGCCCGCTGGTGGCCGGCACCAATCCGCCCATCATCTTGAGGACGGTCGTCTTGCCGCAGCCGCTGGGACCAAGCAGCGACACGAGTTCGCCTTTGCGAAACTCGAATGAAACATCCTTCACCGCCAGCACGGACTGGGCCGTGCCGGTTTCGAACACCTTGGCGGCGTTGACGACCCGCCCGAGGGGAGGCTGAGAATTCTCCAGGCCCCCCCTCGGGGCTGACGCGCGGTTTACATCCACGATTGCTTCACTTCGTTTTGTTACGGCCCGTTTATCAGGGCAGGATCGGTTTTGCAGGCATGAAGCCGATTGCGTAGACGTCTTGCGGTTTCGGCGCTTTTTCCTTGGGGAAGCCGCCGTTTTCAACCATCCACTCAACGGACGATTTCATCTTTTCGGCGGTGAACGAACCGATACCGTTCTTTTTGACGTCAGGGGTAATCGTCAGGTCTTCGACGATTTTCAATTCCTCGATGGTGATATCGTCGTTCAGCGCTTTGGCGGTGATCCTCGCGAGTTCCGCCGTTTCTTTCGGGTTCTTGAAGGCGAACTGATAGCCGCGCAGCGTTGCCCTGACGAACTTCTTCACGATTTCAGGATTCTCCTTCAAGTAGGATTCCTTGGCGCCGATCCCGTTGGAATAAAGATCGAGGCCGAAGTCCGCCAACAGCAGCGTGCGGACTTTCGCATCCTTCACTGCACGGTCAATTCCGGGCTTCGACATGATGTAGAAATCGACCGAGGGAATCTTGCCCGAGGCCAGCATCGCGATGCGCGCGGACGGTTCGACATTGATGGTTTCAAGTTTGTTCGGATCGAGACCGTTCTTCCGCATCATCGCCTTGACGATGTTCGATACGAAACTTCCCGAGCTGGTACCGACCTTCAGCCCCTCAAGACCCTTCAGCGTCGTCACGTTCGCGCCGGTATCGAGGGAGAAGATCGTGAACGGTGCTTTTTGATAGATCACCGATACAACCTTCACGGTCGCCCCGTTGGCGCGGGCGATCACCAGGCTGGGCACATCGATGAATCCGAGCTGCGCCACTCCGCTCTCAACGTTTTGAATGGCCTCGGCGGTCCCTTTGGCTGGGATCATTTTGACGTTCAATCCCTCTTCCCTGTAGTAGCCCTTCTCGAGCGCGGCAAACAAAGGCGAGTGCCGACCCAGGACGATGAAATCGAGCGCGAAGGTGATGTCCGTCATCTTTTGGCCTTGCGCGTGCGCAGGCCGCGTGTCGCCGACAACTCCACCGAGCAGCAGCCAAGTGGAGCAAATGATAGTTGTTACCAGTTTCAACATTTCAGTCTCCTTTCCAATCTGCATTTTCTTTCATTGTTCCGGTTTGTTGTAGCAAGATCAAGAGAGCGCCACGCGCTCGCTCGCAGGCGAAATCCGGTGTTCGATGACGACCCCGGTCAAATTCACCGAAGCGTCCGAAATCAGGTAGAGCAGGGTGGGAACGACGCCCTCCGGTTCGCTGACGCCGATCGTCCGGCGGTAAAACTCGCGCTCGTCCTGGCTGCTCACGTCGAGAAAAATAGGCGTCGCGCGCACGCCCGGCGATAGCACGTTGGCGCGGACGTTAAAGTCTTTCAGCTCGTGCGCCACGGATTTTATCAATCCAATCAATGCGGCCTTGCTCGCGGCATATGCGCCGGCGCCAGCCCAGCCGGTGAGCGCGAGGCCGGACGTGAATGCAACGATCGAGCCGCCTCGCTGGGCTTTGAGGAGCGGAATGATGCCCTGAAGACAATAGAATACGCCGTTGAGATTGATATCGATGACCTCGCGCCACTGGGCGGGCGACATCTGATCGAGGTCCGTGCGATATTGGATTGCGGCGCCAAGCACGGCCGCATCGAGCCGCGGATATTTTCGTTTGACGTCGTCGAGCATCGCGGCGACATCGGCTTCATTGGAAACATCGACCGCGCGCAAATCGATCCGATCGCGTACGCTGTTCTCCATCTTGCTCAAAAGCGGTTCGTGGCGCCGGTCGACCGCGATGACGGTTGCGCCTTCACGCGCGCAATGCCGCGCGAGAGCGGCGCCGATGCCGCTCCCGGCGCCGGTAATCAGAACGACCGCGTCGTCAAACCGGTATGAAACGGAAATCGTCATGCCGGCACCGCCTCGCGATGACGCAGCCCGATCGCGGCGCGGTATGCCGCCTGTGCCCTGCCCGGGGCCATCGGTTCGATTGCCGCGATGTGGTCGTCCGGACGGACCAAAACCATCGTATCTGCCGCGCAGCCATAACGCTGGGCGATCCGGCTGCCTGGATCGAGCAAAGAACGGTCGCGAATATTGGAGTCGAGTGGGGCATCCCAGCGCGACACCGCATAATGCGTGAGCCAGGGCGTATCGTTTCGCGGGATATCGGGCCGGCGGCGTGTGTCGGTGAAGTAGAGCGCGACGAATGAGCGCCCGAACAGGTCGTGCAACCTGATTTCCCGGCCCGCGCTGTCATGCAGTAATCCATCGGGCGCGCGGTCGCCGACCTCGACCGGCGGCGGCGCGGCAAAAGATTTCACCATCGACCAGTTGCCGGAGTCTGTGAGGCCAAGGCGCACGCCGAGCAGCGAACGCGTATAGGCATTGCCCCAGTCGTGTTCGGACATCGCCTTAACGTCCTTCGACTTGCTGGCCATGTATGCCCTTGCCGCTTCCGCCATTTCGCCGGAGCCCTGTTCGGCGACCGGCTTCTGCTCGCTTTCATACGAGTCCAGAAGGCTTTCGTCGGCCCATCCACGCAACAACCATGCCATGCGCCAAGCAATGCTGTTGGCGTCGAGAATGCCGGTGTTCAATCCGAGCGCCCACATCGGCGTAATGAGATGAGCGGCATCGCCCAGCAGCATAACCCGATTGACCCGCCATTTTTCGGCGACACGATGGTGGATGTTGTAGATGTTGCTGCCGAGCACTTCGACGTTCGAAACCTTGCCGATGAAATGTACGGCCTTGTCGCGCAGATCGTCGATCGAATAGTCCTTTTGGCCCTGCGGCAGCGGATACAAAAAGCGCCAGCATTGCGGCTGGCGAACGAGAATCATCCATTCCTTGGCGTCGCTGAAATACGCAAGATAAGGAAAATCCCGCGGGTTTTCGATGTCGAGATCCACTTTGAGATCGACCAGCGAATAGCGTTCCGGAAAGGACTGTCCTTTTACCGCGACGCCGAGCCTGTCCCGCACCGTGCTGCGTCCGCCGTCGCAGGCAAGAAGATAGCTCGCCTCGACGGTCTTTTTTCCGGACGTGGTTTCGAGATGCAGCTCGACGCGGTCGTCGTGCTGGGTGAAATCGGTCAATCGATGCCCGAAATGCACCGCGCCGACGCCGGAGTTCGAGACGCATTCGCGCAGGACCGGCTCCATGTCGTGCTGCGGCAAATTGACCACGAACGGAAATCTGGTTTCGTCGCCCAGCAGATGCAATTTGACCGAACGCCGCGTTTTGTTCGTTGCGCGGTCGATGTCGCCGATCTCATCGACCCGGAGCGCCTTGGTGAGGATTTTTGCGGCGGCGCCGAACCGCTGCCAGATTTCCAAAGTGCGCGTCAGCGTGGTGCCGGCCTTGGTTTCGCGGGAGACCTCAAGGTTGGCTTCGAACAGGACAAAGGGAATATTATAATAATCAAGCGCGAGCGCCGTTGTGAACCCGACCGGACCAGCCCCGACAATTGCAACGGGAAGATTGCTGCTTAATGGAAACGCGTCGTTTTTCATTTCAGATGACGCCAAGCCAATGGTTATTCATTCGACCGGAACTTCTCGGGTTTTGGGTGCATTAAGCGGGACCGGGCTCAAGTGTAGCTGCGGTGCAAGTCTACGTCAGCGTGGCTGCGGCGGTTGCAGCCGAATTTTACCCCTTGCCTGGACTATGAAAAATCATCGCATTCACAATTTCCACGTGTCAATGGATTTTCGAAAATATCGGTATTTCCCGATATTCGCGCTGGTTTCGGGTTGATGCCCACATTTGCCGGTGGTTGGACAAATCCGGTGGCTGTGATGATTTGCCGCGCGGCGCCGGTTTGGGCCATCAGTAGGGTTTAGGGCTCCATGGCAACCCACAGATCGGTCAATATCGAGCAGCCGGGGATTTGTAGCGGCGCGGCAACAAGAATTGTGGCGGTGGCAGGTTCGCCGTCGGGGAAACAGCGCCGGCGGACCTCTTTGGCGGCGTAGTATTCGTTCAGATTGGTGTGAACGTTGAGGACGCGTAGCGCGCGGCCGATATCCGTGCCAGCGGCACGGCAAATCGCTTGAGCCTGCGCCATAATATCATCCATCTGGGACGCAGCGGTGTTGCGGTCGTAGGGGTAGCCGGGATTGATCCGCGCGGCGTCGATCAAGCCATTTTCGTCGGCAGCCATCAGGCCGGACAGGAACAGAAATTCACCGGCACGCACCGCTTGCGATTCATGGAAAATCGGCGATCGGGCCGATTTGGTGCTGATGATTTCCTTTTTGGTTTTTCCATCGTCCGTCACCGCGACGAAATTTATTTCGACGCAACTCTCGGTGACGCCCAGGCTGCGGATCGGGAAAACCGTGCGTGCCGGCGGAGCATCGGGAAACGCTTCGCGCCAGACCCGGTCGAAGCGCGGCAGATCGTCGATATCGGTGAGATAAACCCCCGCCTTTACTACGTTTGGCATCGACGAGCCGGCCGCTTCCAGCGTCAGCGCCATGTTCTTGAGAATGTAGCGGGTCTCGCGTTCAATTCTGCTGCCTTCCCAGAAATTCGGATCGACGCGCGCTTCCGGCGCAATGCCGGATTTCCAGTCGGTCGGCACCTGGCCCGCCAAAAAAACGAAATCTCCGGCGCGGACCGCGGGCGAGTAGCCCGCCAGCGGCTGCGGAATCTTGTCGGTATTGATGCCTTCTTTTTGAAATCCCGGCGCCGGCACGATGGCGATCGTCTCGACCTGGATGGTTGCTTCCGGCGACAGCAATCCGAGAATATCGACCGACGTGCTTGCCGGGCGCGGCGGCTTCAGGATGTTCTTGCGCGCCACATGATAGGGATCGACGGCGCTGCGCGAAACCGGATACTGATCGATCCGGACGCCGTTCTGGATATCCGTGCCGGCCGCCGCCAGAACCGTTTGGATGGTCTGGTAAATGTATTTTGTTTCACGGATTGTGACTTCTTCGCCCGCAAGCGGGATGGCGGGATTGCCGCGAACCTGCGGGACCAGACCGGAGCGGAAATCGGTTGCCATAATGGCCGAAACGAACACCCAATTGCCGTAGCGAACGCCATAAGTCTGTTCGGCGGCGGCGGGTAATCCCGTCGGCTTCAGGACGGTCCGTTTGGTCATCGTCACTCCTGTCCGTTCGCCGCTTATTCGGGCGTAGCTCTAAATGAGAATATCCTTGCCGGTGCCGCAATAGCCAAGCCCGTCCTCGATCGTTTAATTTCCCCCGCAATCGATGCGGTGCAGTGGTTGGTTTTGCTTCCGGCCGGCATAGACATGGCAAAGACACGGTTCGAAAATGACAGGCCGGATGATATCGCTCAACGCGCGGGATGGACATATTCTGTCCGCATACGAAGCGCGGCCTGCCAGTCCGCCGCGTGGCGGGTTGCTGTTGGCGCAGGAGATTTTTGGCGTCACCCGGCATGTCCGCAGCGTTTGCGACGGCTATGCTGCGCAAGGCTATCATGTCGTCGCGCCGGCTTTTTTCGACCGTGTTCGTCCGGGCGTCGAGCTTGGCTATTCGAAGGACGACGCAGTGACCGGGCGCGAGCTTCGCAGCAAGATCGGTTGGGAGCAGGTTTTTTCCGATGTTATTGCCGCGCGCGACCATATGAACGGCGCAGGCAAAATTGCGGTGCTCGGCTATTGCTGGGGCGGTACGATCGCCTGGCGGTCGGCGGGGCAGATCGAAAAAATTGCGGCGGCGGTCTGTTATTACGGCACGCAGATTGCTCCCCACATCGATGAAAAGCCGCGCTGCCCGGTCCTGATGCATTTCGGCGAACGCGATCCGCTGGCGACGCTTGAACATGCCGGCCGGCTGCGCGCCGCGCACGGCGCCGATGTCGAAATTCAGGTTTATCCCGCCAGTCACGGGTTCAATTGCGACGAAACTCCCAATTATCATGCGGCCAGCGCTGCGCTGGCGCTGCGGCGGACGCTGGATTTCCTGCGGGAGCATATTGGCTAAAATGCCGGGTCGCCCTTACATTGCAATAAGCGGTCTGTTGGCTTGGTTTCGAAAATCTGATTGATTATAGCCAATCCCTGCGATACCCGATAAATTGGAGATTATGGCCGTGGTTGCGTAGATTCCTGCCAGGCCTTGCCGGGGCTCAAAGAAGGTCAAATGACAGTAGCGCACAATTACGGCGACGCCTCCGAACTCACCATCAATGCAACCGTGTTTCGTCAACTGCGCGCCGACATCATGGCTTGCCGCTTGATGCCGGATGAACGGCTGCGCGTCGAGGCTTTGCGCGAGCGCTATGGGATGGGCGGCAGTCCCATCCGCGAGGCGTTGATGCGGCTGCAAGCCGAAGGACTGGTTTCGCTCGAGCAAAACAAGGGCTTTCGGGTTTCTCCGGTTTCGCGCGAACAGCTTTTCGATTTGATGCGTACGCGCATTGAAATCGAGTCCATCGCATTGCGCTGGTCGATCGAATTGGGCGGCGTCGAATGGGAGGCCAATCTGCTGGGCGCCCTGCATCGGCTGTCGCGCCAGAACAAGCTCGACCGTGCTGCGAGCAGGGCGCTGAGTGTCGCCTGGTCGAAAGAGCATCGAAATTTTCATGCCGCGCTGGTCGCAGCGTGCGGTTCTCCAAAACTGCTGGCCATTCGAGAGGGATTGGTTGACCAGGCCGAGCGCTACGTCGCCTTGTCGGTGATCTCGAAGCTGCCGCCGCGCAACGATCTCAGCGAGCATGAGCAAATCATGCGTGCGGCGTTGAGCCGGAATACCGCGCGCGCAACCCAATTGCTGCGCGCTCAAATCGATCGGACGGCGGAACGCGTGGCCAAGTCGCTGAATGAGGTTGGCCGCACGATGAAGCTGAGGACGTCAAACGGGAAAGAAATAAAATAAATCCGACCGGAAATATTTTGCATCTCATGTCACCAGGCAATTTCATGCGTGATATCTCCATTACATCGAAACGCTCCGATTTTACATGACGAAAAGCGACAGCATTACCATATCGGCCGAACGGCTGAGTGCGCTGGTGACGCGCATATTCGTGGCAGGCGGATTGCCGGAGCGGTCGGCGCAAATGGTCGCGCAGGGCCTGGTTGACGCCGATCTCGACGGGCTTGCTTCGCACGGCGTCATGCTGGTTGACATGTATTTGGAGCGGATCAGGCAAGGTTCGGTATCGACCGAGGAGTTGGGCGTGATCGTATCGGACAACGATGCAGCGGTTGTGCTCGATGCCCGGCATGCGCTCGGGCATCTGACCGGCGATCAGGCGATCAAGCTCGCAATCGACCGCGCCCGGCGATTTGGCGCCGGCATTGTTGCCGTCCGCCACGGGTTTCATTTCGGAGCCGCGCGCCGGTTCGCCATCCAGGCCGCGGAGGCGGATTGTATCGGCATCGTGGCGTGCAACACGCGGCCGTTGATGCCGGCGCCGGGCGGCGCGGAGCGCGTCGTCGGCAACAACCCGATCGCCATCGCGGTCCCCACCAGTGGGTCGATCCCGATTGTGCTCGACATGGCGACCAGCGAAGCCGCCATGGGCAAGATCCGCATGGCGGAGAAAGCCGGCGAAAAGATTCCCGACACCTGGGCGGTGAAATCCGACGGCAGCCGCACAACAAGCCCCGCGGAGGCCATTGCCGGCATGCTGCTCCCATCCGGCGGGCCGAAGGGGTTCGGCCTGGCATTTGTGCTCGACCTGTTGTGCGGATTGCTCTCAGGCGGCGCGACCGGGGGCGCCGTGAAGCCGCTCTACGGCGACCCTGCCACTCCGTACGATTCCTCCCACCTGTTCATGGCGATCGATGTGGCGCATTTCGCCGATCCGGCATCGGTTCGCGCCGCCGCCGCCGCAGCAGCCGAACATATCCGCTCCGGACAGCGCGCTCCGGGCGTTTCGCAGCTGTTCGCCCCCGGCGAACCGGAATGGCGCAAGCGCCAAAACGCCGCCGGGCAGATCAGACTGACACCGGCTGTCGCCGAAATGCTGGTGCGTCTTGCCCGCGAGATGCAAGTTTCCACGGAGCCGCTTGCTCCCGGCCAAAATAAATCAATTCAGGAACCTGGACATGCCCAAGCGTGAAGTATCGACCGACTTGTTGCGCAAACCCGTCGGAAATTTTTCGCAAGCCACGATGGTGGAAGCGGAAGGCCGCTTGGTATTCATTTCCGGCATGACCGCGCGCCGGCCCGACGGCTCGATTGCGGGCGTTGGCGATATCACGGCGCAGACCAAACAGGTTTGCGAGAACATCAAGGCGGCGGTGGAGGCGGCGGGTGGCACGCTCGACCACGTCTGCCGCGTCGATGTCTACGTGCGCAACATGGAACATTTCGAGGCGATCCACGCCGTCCGCCGGCAGTATTTCAAGCCGCCGTTGCCGGCTTCGACCATGGTGGAAGTGACGAAGATGGTGTCGCCGGAATACCTGATCGAGATCAATGCCATCGCAGTCATTCCGAACAAGTAAGTCTGAGTTAAATCGGTTGCGTAGCAAGATGGTGACGTCATGACAGACAAGTCCGGGCTGAAAACGGCGGCGGAACGCGGCATCAAACTCGGCCAGATCGGTGATCGCATCGTTTTTGAAAACGAGCACGTCCGTATCTGGGAGGTCGCTCTCAAGCCCGGACAAACCATCGATTTTCATATTCATTATCACCCCTACATCGTCATCTCGCTCGGCGGCGGAGAGAACGAAGTCGAGACGATATTCGGCGACAAGCTGGCAACGAATGAACCGCTCGGAGCGACCGTATTCATGAATGCGATGCGGCCGGTTCACCGGCTGCATAACCGCGCCAACGTTCCTTATCTTTCGCGGCTGATCGAGCTCAAGCACATCCGCTGGACGGCGGACTGATGGTCAAGCCGATGCCGCGCAGTGACGGTGGATGGGACGTTCATACGCATATCGTACCGCCGGCAGTCGTCGCTGCGGGAGAACGCGGCGCCTTCGGGATGCGCGCGACGCCGGACACCTTGAAAATCTGCGCGCATGGCGTTCCGCTCCATCCGCTCTCCGAAGTCGCCAAGCTCGTCGACCGCATCAAGAGCGACGGTCTCGACGGCGCCATCGTGTCCGTGCCGCCGCCGCTGTTTCGCCCTGATCTACGCCAAAGCGATCGCCGCGACTACGCAAGTCTCGTGAATGAGGGGCTGTATGAGGCCTGCCGCGGACATTCCGGGGCATTGCGGCCGTTGGCCTATCTGCCGGTCGAAGACCCTGTGCTGGCCGCGAGCATTGCCAGTGGCCTCGACGAACGCTGGGCCGGGGTCGTGATGGGCACGGAGATGGCTGATCTCTCTTATGCCTCGGATGCCTTCGATCCGCTCTGGCGCACGCTCGCCGAACACAAACTTCCGCTTTTCATTCATCCCGGCTCGACGCCCGACAAACGGCTGGATCCCTTCTATCTCACCAATCTTATCGGTAATCCGGTTGAAACAACGATTGCCGCGGCCAATTTGGTCTTTGCCGGCGTGATGCAGCGATTTCCGGGTCTCAATATTATTTTGGCGCATGGCGGCGGCTGCGTCGCGGCGCTATGCGGCCGCTGGCAACGCGGCGCCGATACGAACCGGTCGGGGATTGCGAAACTGCCGTTGCCTCCGATCGAAGCCGTTCGCCGGTTTTACGTCGACAGTCTTGTCCACTCGCCGGCATTCCTGGATGCGATCGTCAAGACGATCGGAGCCGATCGTATTTTGCTCGGCAGCGATTGGCCGTTTCCCATGGGAGCGCCTTCGGCCGACCACGAGCTCGGCCATCTGGACGCAGCGTTACGTCATCAAATTCGCAAGACAAACGCCGAAACGGCGTTCGGCAAACGGCTGCAAGCCAATGAGACTGGATTGCAGCGCGCCCGCTCCGAGTCCTAAAAGAAATCGAGGAGACCGTCATGACAAAAACTCCCGCCAACATGCCCAAACTGGAAGAGCTTCTGATCGACACGGAGGCCATGCCGTGGCGGGAGAAGTCGCTCAAGGGGATTCATGAAAAAATGCTTTGGCGGAACGAGGAAACCGGCGCATCGGTTGCGCTGATAAAATTCGACAAGGGCGCGGGCATTCCGCAACCGCACTTCCATTCGTCAAATCAAATCATGTATTGTCTGCAAGGCCGTTACGAATATACGTCCACCGGTGTCGTACTCACGGCGGGCTCGTTCTACTGCAACCCGAAAGGCAACGTACACGGTCCGGCCATTGCACGTGAGGAGACGGTCGTGGTTGAAATCTACGACGGTCCGCACTATCCGGAAAAACCGTCCTGGTACACGGACGAACGCGATGCGCACTAAGTGACCGCGCGGGCGCTCATTTAGATACGGGCGGGAGACCGGTTTTCACCGTTGAGAAGGACACGAAGCACAGATGGCAATCGAAGTCGTCAAAGTCGAACTTAAAAGCGTCATGGATGCGTCCGGCCTTGCGGAACACATCGAAAAAGGAACCTTCAAGGCGGACGAGGTCGTGGCCGTAATCGGCAAGACCGAGGGCAATGGCGGCGTTAACGACTTCACCCGCATCTTGTCCGACCAGGCATTTCGCGCCGTGCTGCGCAAGCTTGGAAAGCGGAGCGAGGCCGAAATCAAGAAAATCCCGATGGTCTGGTCGGGCGGCTGCGATGGCGTCATCACGCCGCATGCCACGATTTTCGCGCGCACGCCGAAGACAGGTTCAGGCGGGAAGCCGCGGCTTGTCATGGGCACGGCACTCAGCCCGCAAATCATGCCGGAAGACATCGGCCGCCCGGCGATGGTTGAAAAAGTGGCGGCCGGCGTGCGCTTGGCGATGAAGGACGCAGGCATCGACGATCCAAAGGATGTGCATTACGTTCAGACCAAGACTCCATTGCTGACGATCGACTCGATCCAAGATGCACACGCACGCGGCCAAGATGTCGCGTGTGAAGTCCACGACTCGATGGGCGTATCCAATGGCACGACGGGTCTTGGCGTTGCAGTGGCGCTTGGCGAGATCGCGATGCCGAAAGCCGAGGATATCTGCCGTAACCTCGATCTTTATTCCTCCGTTGCCTCATGTTCGTCGGGTGTCGAACTCGATTGCGCGCAGATCGTCCTGCTCGGCAATAAAGCGAACGCCGGGGGGCGCTATAAAATCGGCCACAGTGTGATGAAGGATGCGCTCGATATCGACGGCATTTATGACTCTATCCGCAACGCCGGTCTCGATCTTCCCGAACGGGCCCGCGCGAGCGATCTCAACGGCAAACTCGTCAACTGCTTTATGAAGTGCGAGGCGGATAAGTCGGCGCGGCTGCGCGGTCGGCGGCAAATCATGCTGGATGACTCCGATGTGCATCACCATCGTCACTCGAAAGGCGCGGTCGGCGGTGTCGCGGCTGCGGCAATCGGCGATCCCGCGGTGTTCGTCTCCGTCGATGCGATGCACCAGGGTCCGCACGGTGGCGGCCCGGTGATTGCCATCGTCGATGTGGGTGAGTGAGGATGCCGGGGGATCTGTCGCGGCGATCGGCGGTTGAGCTTGCCAATCTTGTGAGGCGGCGGGAGATCACGCCAGGCGAGATTCTGGAAGCGCACCTCGCAACGATTGCCAGGTTGAATCCGAAGTTCAATGCGATTGTTACGCTTGCCGAAGATCAGGCACGCGCCGCCGCGCGCTCCGCCGCCGCTGCCGTGACGGCGGGTGTGCCGCTCGGGCCAATTCACGGCCTGCCCGTGGTCATCAAAGACATCACTTTGACTGCGGGAATTCGAACCACCTACGGTTCGCCAATTTACAAAGATTTCGTTCCCACAAAGGACGCCGCGGTGGTGGCCCGCTTGCGAAAAGCAGGCGCCATCATTCTCGGTAAAACCAACACGCCGGAATTTGCGGCTGGCGCCAACACCGTCAATGACTTGTTCGGGGCGACCCGCAATCCTTGGAACCCGGAATTAAGTCCCGCCGGGTCTTCCGGCGGTTCGGCGGTCGCGGTCGCATGCGGAATGACGCCGCTCGCGCAGGGAACCGACTTCGGTTGTTCCATTCGCATTCCCGCATCGTTCTGCGGAGTAGTCGGCATACGCACAACGGGCGGTCTTATTCCGAATGAAGGCATGCGGCTGCCGTGGGACGCGGGTCAGGTGCACGGACCTTTGGCGCGAAGCGCCGAGGACGCGGCGCTGATGCTCGATGCCATGACCGGGCTCGATCCGCTCTGGCCCATTTCGGTCGCGCCACCCTGGAAAAGCGCGCTGGCCGAGGTCGAGCGTTGCGAGCACGCCAAAGGCGTGCGCATTGCCTATGTTTCCGACATTGCCGGCTTCGGAGTCGATAAGGAGATCGACAATATCTGCCGGAGTGCCGCCCTTCGCCTGGCATCGGACGGCGCCATCGTCGAGGAAATCAAGTTTGACGCGGCGGACGGGATTGCCGCGTACCAGGTTCTTCGCGGGGAGTGGATGGTTGGGCAGCAGCTTGAGCGGATGGACATGCTTGACCGGTTTGGTCCGAACCTGGCGGGCAACGTTCGCGATGGCTTGCAACTCACGGTGCGTGACACGGCGGCTGCGGAAAATACCCGCGAAGCTGTCTGGCGGCGTTTCTGCGACTTGTTCGGCCGCTTCGATTTTTTGATAACGCCGGCTGCGCCGGTGCCGCCTTTCCCGGTCGATAAGAACTATCCGGATGAGGTGGGAGGCAACAAGCTTGAGAACTATATCGATTGGATTGCGCCTGCATTTTTGATCACGCTGGTCGGGTTTCCCGCCGGCTCCGTTCCCGGCGGAAAAACCGCAAGCGGGCTGCCCGTAGGCGTGCAGATTGTCGGCCCGCGTTTTTCCGAGCCGCGCATCCTCGGGCTTGCAAAGCTCATTCAGGCTGCGAACGCGATTGGGTGGCCGACTCACGCATAAATAGCGGTGTGTTTAATCAGCGCGGTTTAAGTCCAAAGCTGATGCGAAGCGAGCGCGTGTCCAGGTTGCAAGCGAAGAACACCTCGCCGGCGGCCGCCATGTTTGCTCAGCATTGCGAGCGATACAAAACTCTGTTTAGCTAATTATCTCGTTTGAATGGTATTCGTGCGGCCCTGCTGGGCTGGAGGCTTGATGGAAGGTCTGGCGAAGGGGCTGAAGGTTGTCGGATTTTTCGATTGTCCCGGCGGCGGTCAGGTGGTGGTGCGTGACCGGATTGCCTATGTCGGGCATGTGAAGCCGCCAAACGGCACGACGATTATCGACGTCAACGATCCGGGCAATCCCCGTAAGCTTTCCGAGATTAAGGTTCCCGAGGGCACGCTTTCGCACAAAGTGCGGGTCGAGCACGGTGTCATGCTCGTCAACCGGGAGATTTTTCCAATCGGCCGGAAGGATGCCGAGTTCCGCGGCGGGCTCGAAGTGTTCGACGTCTCCAAGCCGTCGGCGCCGCGCCATATCGCGACTTGGCCGACCCGCGGGATGCACCGGTTCACATTTGACGGACGCTACGTCTACGGCTCCCCCGAGATGGATGGATATCTCGGCAACATCGTCTCGATCATCGATTTCAAGAATCCTGAGCGCCCGGAAGAGGTTGGCCGCTGGTGGATGCCGGGACAATGGACCGCGGGGGGCGAAAAGCCGGCCTGGAAAGGCACCGACCATCGCTGTCATCATCCGATGCGCGTCGGCAATCGCCTCTATGTGAGTTATTGGCACGGCGGCTTCGTCATTCTCGACATTGACGACCTGAGCAAGCCTAAATTCATTTCCGGGCTGGATTGGAGCCCGCCGTTCCCGTGGCCGACGCACACTGCACTTCCGGTGCCGTTTCTGTTGCGCGGCCGGCGCGTCATGCTGGTCGCCGATGAGGATGTCGTCCGCCTTGCCGGACCCACATCGCCTGCCTTTCTGTGGCTGGTCGACATCACCGATGAGACGCGTCCAATTCCATTCGCGAGCTTCCAAGTCGAGGAAGAAGACGGCACCCCGAAGCCCGACTACACCGGCTTGCATCAATTCTGCGAAGAAATCCGCAGCACGGAAATACCCATTGCCTGGTTTGCCCGCGGGCTCAAGATCGTCGATATCGCCAATCCGCATGCGCCCAAGGAAGTGGCTTCATTCATGCCGGCGGTGCCGGAAGGCGCGACACGCGTTCAAAGCAATGATGTATGTTTCGACGACCGCGGCTTGATCTATCTGATCGATCGCAGCCGCGGACTTCACATCCTTGAAAGGACGTAGATTTCCGTAACCAGTTCAGTGGAAAGACGAGAGTTGTTCCGATGGATATCGTTGTTCGAAACGCCAAACTTCGCGGTCAAAAAAATACGGTCGATATCTGCATCGAGAAAGATCGCATCGTATCGGTTGCACCCAAGGCGCCGGGTCAAGGCCGGCAGGAAATCGATGCGGGCGGCAGCCTCGTGCTTCCCGGGCTTTTCAACCTTCATCACCATACCGACAAATCGCTGCTTGGCGAGGTGATGCGGCCAAACGTATCGGGGACGCTTCCCGAAGCGATTGAGATCACCAACGAGTTCAAGCGAAATTACGATCCGGCCGAGGTTGCCCGGCGAACCGGCCGGGTTGTCGAGGCCGGCATTAAAAATGGCACGACGTTCTTCCGTTTGTTCGCGGATGTCGGAACTATTGGCGGGTTGCGCGGCGCGCGCGGCCTGCTGCTTGCCCGCGAGAAATACAACAAATATTGCGATATCCAGATCGTCGCCTTTCCGCAGGAAGGCATCGTTCGCGACCCCGGCACCGCGGAGCTTCTCGATGAAGCAATGAAGGAGGGCTGCGATGTCGTCGGAGGACTGCCCTGGTACGAATACACCGATGCCGAGGCCCGCGAGCACATCGATATCTGTTTCAACATCGCCAAGCGTCACGGCCGCGATATTCATATGCTCGTCGACGATACCGATGATGAGAATTCCCGCAGCCTCGAATATCTCGCCCTCAAGACGATGCGCGAGGACTTCCACGGGCGCGTGGCAGCAAGCCATTGCGGCGCAATGGCCGCCTATAACGACGTTTATGCCGCCAAGATCGTCGATATGGTCGCAACCGCAGGCGTGACGATATCGGTCAACGCGCATATCAATTTGGTTTGCTCCGCGCGGCTCGATCGCGAACCGAAGCGGCGCGGAATTGCGCGCGTAAAGGAACTGCTGGCGCGTGGCGCCAACGTGGTTTCATCGCAGGACGATGTGAACGACCCGTATTATCCCTTCGGAAAGCCGGACCCGATGGAATGCGCGTTGATGATTGCCCATGTCGCGCAACTGACATTGCCGCACGAGTTGGAGCAGGCCATCGACATGATCACGGTAAATGCCGCTCGCGCGGCGCGCGTGACCGACTACGGCATCGCCCCGGGCAAGCGCGCGGACCTCGTCGTCGTCGATGCCCCTTCGGTGCATGAAGCGCTGCGGCTCCAGCCCGTCCGCCGGCATGTGATAAAGAATGGACGCGAAGTCGCGCGCACGGTTGTGACCCAGCAGTTCATCACCTCATAGCGGGCCACTAGGCAGGAACACCGCTCATGGCAAATGCGGGAAGATTCGATCTGGTGGTGCGAAACGGCGCGGTCGTGATTCCCGGCGTGGGGATCACGGCGGCCGATATCGGGATATCCGCAGGCCGTATCACGGCGCTTTCGGATGAACTGGGAGGGCCCGCGGAGGAGACGATCGATGCGCGCGGGAAGATGGTGCTGCCCGGCATCTTCGATCCGCATACGCATATCGGCAACGAACTTTCATATGAGGAGGAGGCTGAAACCGAGACGCGCGCTGCCGTACTCGGCGGCGTGACGACGATTGGGATTTTCCTGCGCAGTCTTGAAGAGTCCTACCTCCTCCATCTCCCCGCATTCCGCAAGGCGATGGATGAGCGCAGCTACGTCGATTCGGTCTTCCATCCGCAGATTTTCACCGAACAGCAGATCGCCGAGATACCGCGTTATGCGGCGGAGTTCGGCATCCGCTCGTTCAAATTTTACATGTCCGGTATGCCCGGCATCGTGAAATCGGTCACCGACGATGTTCTGCTGCACGGTTTTCGAACGGTGGCCGCGCTTGGGGCGGATGCGATCGCGTGCGTTCATTGCGAAACCGGCGCGCTGATCGACCAGGCGCGCAAGGAACTTCAGAAAAAGAAGGAAGGAACGCTGGCCGATTGGGAATTCGCGCATCCGGCCGACGCAGAAGCGCTTGCGATCCAGACCGCGCTTTATCTCGCCAAGATCGCGGGCGCGCACCTCTATGTCGTGCATTTGTCGAGCCGGCAGGGTCTCGAAGTGGTACGTGCCGCCCGCCGTCAGGGATTGCAATTCACGGTGGAAACCACGACGCCGTATCTCGGCATCGCCAGCGACGATCCGAACGGGTTCCTGGTGAAGATGGTGCCACCGGTGCGCACAAAGGATCACCACGATGCGCTCTGGCAGGGGGTGGTTGAAGGGTCGATCAACACGGTCGGCACCGACAACACCTCGCGCGTGCGCGCGACCAAGAAGCCGGAAGCCGGACTGCACGGTTCGCGGCCGGGATTGCCGGCGCTAGGCACCCATTTGCCGGCCCTGCTGCATTACGGACGGTTGCGCGGCGTCCCGCTCGAATTGCTGGTCGAACGCGCGACCCGCGCGCCTGCGAAGGTCTACGGCATTTACCCGCAGAAAGGCACGATCGCGGTCGGCTCCGATGCCGATCTCGTCATTGTCGATCTCGATCTCGAAAAGGTCGTGCGCGCCGAAGACCTGATGGGCATGTCGGATTTCTCGCCGTTCGAAGGCAAGAAGCTGCGCGGCTGGCCGGTCGCCACCGTCAAGGCGGGGCAGATCGTTGCGCGCGACGGAAAGATCGTGGGCAAGCCGACGGGGCGTTACCTTCCGCGAGCCGCCTCGAACCGCAAGCCGGACATCGAATGGCTGCGCCGCGCGATATGAGCCGCGTAGCCCGCTTGGAGAATCGACAATGCCCGACGACTCGCCAGCTAAGAACCTTGAAGCCGCGCGGCGCATTGCGCATGTCGCGCCGCTCGGTAGCTTGAATGAGAAGGTGCGGCCAGGTCATGCCGCGCTCATCGTCATCGACATGCAGAACGATTTCTGCGCCAAGGACGGTTTCGTCGACCGCGGCGGCCGCGATGTGTCGTCTGTTCAGGCGATGGCGAAGCGGCTGCCGGTTCTGATTGAAAACGCGCGCAAGAGCGGCGTGCTTGTTATTTTTGTGCGCAGCTTTTTTTCGTCCGACCGTAACAGTTTCCTATCGGATGTCTGGCTGGAGCAGGCGGCGCGCAAGCAAGGCGGCACCTACACCCTCAGTCCCGGATGTCAGGATGGAAGCTGGGAGTGCGACTATTATGGCGATATTCGGCCCGTGCCGGACGACATCGTGGTCACCAAGCACCGCTACAGTTCATTTCATGGAACCGATCTCGACCTGATCCTGCGGTCGCACGCAATACGCACGGTCATCCTCACGGGCGTCTCCACGAATGTGTGCGTGGAGACCACGGCGCGGGAAAGCTTCGTTCGCGACTACTACACGGTGCTGGTCGGCGACGGCGCGGCGGCCTATTCGCCGGAGGAACATCAGATGACACTACGGAATGTCGACCGGTTCTTCGGCGAGGTGACGACCATCGACGAGCTTTGCGGCATTTGGGCGGGCCGGAATACCTAGATGCGTGCGGAATTACGCGAGCGTGCATCTGCAAGAAAGTTTGTAATGCTGGGAAGTCAACAACAGTCGCTGCAAAAGCTGGGCGACGGCGTGTATGCGTGGATTGGCGCCGGCGGCGATTCGAACGCCGCCGCGATTGAGACGTCGGATGGCCTTCTTGTCATCGATGCGCAGCAAAACCAGCGCTTGGCGCGGAGTTTCCGGCATGCGCTGGAAACCACGACAGGCCGTCCGATCGGCCAGCTCATCAACACGCATTTTCATCTCGATCACACCGCGGGAAATATCGTGTTCGCCGATGTTGCCATTGTGGCGCACAGCCGCACGCGTCAGGCGATGCAAACCTATCTCGGCCCCAGCGAGAGCGGGAGCTGGACGGTATCGGACACGGACGACAAGCTGCGTTTGTTTTTCGGATCGAACATCCGCGACCTCGTGCCGCCGGGAGACCCGTCGGAGGCGTGGTTTCTCAAGCGCGTAAGCGGGCCGGATTACGACAGCATCGCGCTTCGCGGCCCGAGCGAAACCTTCGAGGATCGTCTGGCGTTTCATTTGACGCGGGACACCCTGCACGCGGAATATTGGGGTCCTGCGCATTGCGACGGCGATCTGATCGTTCATTTGGAAAAGCAGAAGATTGCGTTCCTAGGCGATCTGTTTTTCTTTGGCCGCTTTCCCTGGTTCGGCGATTGCGACCTCGACGGCTGGATCGAGCGCCTCGACCGGATTCTCACCATGGATATTTTGACGGTCGTTCCGGGCCATGGGCCAGTTGCCGCGCTGAGGGATGTTGCCGAGTTCCGCGGTCTTTTGCGTGCGGTGCGCGACGCGGTGGCGGCCGCGATCAAGGCCGGTGCGTCCGAGGATGCGGCCGCGCACGAAGTGCAAGTCGCCCGCTACGCCGATATGCCGCGGTATCGGGAATGGATGCCGTTCAATGTGCGTTCGACGTATCGCTATCTCAAATCGCGTTAGTGCCGCAAGGTTTTCGGCATTCTAACATCCAGGCGAGTTGTTCTGGGCAAGAGATTTTGGAATTACGGCGTATGATGGCTAACGATCTCCTTGTAGTCGTAAAAGAACAGGAAGGGCCCCGATGAAAATCGTCGATCTCTCTCATGTCATGAACGTCCACACGCCGGGCTGGGTCGGCTATGCCGGCAACAAAATGTATTACGCGCAAAATCTGCAAACGCAGATGATCGTGGCGCAGCGCATCGATACCGCGCTGCATGTGGGGACGCATTTCGACGGCGCGATGCACGCAACCGACGATCGCAAGGGCGACATGGCTTCGCTGCCGCTGGACTACCTGGTCAACCGCGGCGTCATTGTCGATATTTCAGACAAAGTCACCGATTGGTCGGTGATTACGCCTGAAATGATCGAATCGACCAAGGCGGACATCCGCGAAGGCGATATTCTCATTCTGCACACCGGCTGGCATCGCCACTACGAAGGGCAAAAGCAGCAGGACCTCGTGCGTTACTTTTGCTACCACCCCGGGCCCAACCTCGACACTCTGCACTGGATGCTGAAGAAAAAAATAAAATGGTGGGGGATGGACGCCGGCTCATGCGACCACGCGATGAACACATCGATCCGCAACATGCGCCCCGACCTTGCCGCGCAGTTCGCGAAACAATTCGGCAAGACTCCGGCGGAATTTTTCGGCACCTTCGAATACGCCCACAAGAAGTCTGGCCGGCGTGTGGTGCAGGACATGTTCCCGTTCCACAGCTGGGCGTTCCAGGAAGGGCTGCTGCATGCCGAGAATCTGGGCGGCGATATTGAGCTTGTGCTCGGAAAGCGCTGCCTGATCGGCGCGTTCCCCTGGCGTTACGAAGGCCTCGAAGGCTGTCCCTGCCGGATCGTAGCATTCCTCGACACCGACATGTCGGTGGAGGCGGTCGGCAATGCAGCGAAAGCCATCATGGGGTCTTGAATTCGGATACCCCTCCGATATTGAAATCCATGCATATCGGTGCAATTCTTCGTCATGCAGCTTTTCAATACCGCTGAAGCCGCCGACTATCTGCGGCTGAAAGAGCGCAAGCTTTACGAACTGGTTTCCGAGGGCGCGATCCCGTGCACCAAGATCACCGGCAAATGGCTTTTCCCTAAGGCAGAGCTTGACCGCTGGCTGGCGTCGAGTCTGACGCGACCGGAGGGGCTGGAGCCGGCCGATCCGATGCCCATTGTCGCCGGCAGCCACGACCCATTGCTCGAATGGGCGTTGCGCGAGAGTGGATCGGGGCTTGCGACGTTGCCGGAGGGAAGCGAGGCCGGGCTTGCGCGATTTGCCACCGGCGAATTGCTGGCCGCCGCGATCCATCTTCATGCGCTCGAGCGCGACGAAGCCGACGCCAATGTGGAAGCCTTACGGACAAAATCTGCATTCCACGATGCCATACTGATCGGCTTCGTGCGCCGCGAGCAAGGATTTGTGGTCGCAGCCGGAAATCCGCTGGGCATCGCGTCGATCGCGGACGTTGCCAAGAAACGTGCGCGCTTGGCCGTCCGCCCGGCAGGCGCCGGTGCGCAATTATTGCTGCTTGCACTCCTGCATCGGGCCAGGCTCGGCCTCAATCAATTCAATTGCGTCAACCCGCCATGTCCGACGGGTCCCGACATCGCACAGGCGATCAGGGCAGGCCGCGCCGATTGCGGCATTGCGACACGCTCGGTCGCCAATGCGGTCGGGCTCGATTTCGTTCCTATCGTCTGGGAGAATTTCGATCTCGTCATGCGCCAGCGCGATTACTTCCGTCCGCCGCTACAGACATTTTTTGGATTCTTGCGCACCCCGGAAATGCATTCCCGCGCGCAGGAACTGGGCGGATACGATCTCGGTGGTGCAGGCCAGGTCCGCTTGGCGACGTAAGAAGCCTTAGTCGGCTGACGCGCCGTTCGAATAGGCGAACGCGCCGTGCTGGGCGTTTTTGATCGCCGGGCTTGCGTCCTGGATGATGCGGTCGCCCTCACGCCGGTTCTCGTAGCCGCCGCGATTATCGAAGCTGATCGCAAAATTCGGCGTGCGGCTGGCGATCTGATCTTCGCCATAGATCGCGCGGTCGTAGTCGCGCTTGTCGTAGTAGGCGATACCGCGATCGTAGAACGCATTGGCATAGTTCGGGTTGATCTTGATCGCCTGATTGATGTCGGTCATCGCACGCTCGAAGTCGCGCTTGCCGTAATAGGCCATGCCGCGGTTGTAGAGCGTCAACGCGTAGTTGGGATTGATCTTCGCAGCCTGGTCATAGTCCGCAATGGCTTTGTCGTGCTGACCCTTGTTGCGGTAAGCGAAGCCGCGGTTATTCAAGGCGAGCGCATTCTTCGGATCGAGTTTGATCGCTTGCCCGAAATCCGCGATGGCCTGGTCGTAGTCTTGCTTGCTGTCGTAGGCGAGCCCGCGGCTGTTGTAGGCCATCGCATTGCTGGCATCGAGCTTGATCGCCTCGTTGAAGTCGGCAATGGCGCGGTCGAAATCGCGCTTGTCATAGAAAGCGTTGCCGCGATTGAGCAGCGCAATGGCATAGGCCGGATTGATTTTGATTGCTTCGCCGTAGTCGGCGATGGCGCGGTCGGTGTCGCCCTTGTTGCGGTATGCAAAGCCGCGATTGTTGAACGCCTGCGCGTTCCTTGGATCGAGCCGGAGCGCCTGGTCGAGGTCCGCAATACTGCGGTCGGTCTCGCCGCGCGCGCCGTAAGCGATACCGCGATTGTTAAAGGCCGGCGCATTTTTCGGATCGAGCTTGATCGCCTGATCGAAGTCGGCGACGGCGCGGTCGATATCGCCCTTGTTGCGCTGGACGAGGCCCCGATTGTTGAAGGCCATGATATTCCTGGGGTCGAGCCGGACCACCTGGCTGAAATCATGGATGGCCCGCTCATGGTCGCGTTTATCGCGATAAGCCAGGCCGCGGTTGTAATAGGCGATATCGTAATTGGGGTTGATCCTGATCGCCTGGTCGAAGTCCGCGATGGCGCGCTCGTAGTCGCGTTTCTCATAGTAAGCATTTCCGCGGTGATATAATCCGATCGCGAATTTGCCGTCGAGCTGGAGCGCCTGGCCAAAATCCGTAATCGCGCGGTCGATCTCGCCTTTTTTGCGATAGGCGATGCCGCGATTGTAGAAGGCCTGCACGTTTTTGGGGTCGAGCTTGATCGTCTGGTCCAGATCCGCGATAGCGCGGTCATTGTCGCCCTTCGAGCCGTGGGCGATTGCGCGATCGTAATAGGCGGCCGTATAGCCGGGATTAAGTTTGATTGCCGCGTTAAAGTCGGCAATGGCGCGCTCGTAGTCGCGCTTATATTCGTGCGCGTTGCCGCGGTTGTAGAGCGCGACGGCGGAATTCGGATTGAGCTTGATCGCCTGATCGTAATTCTGGATCGCGCGATCGATGTCATTCTTGTCGCGCGAAGCAAGCCCGCGATTATAGAAGGCAAGCGCGTTGCGCGGATCGAGCCGGATCGAGTTGTCGAAATCCTGGATCGCGCGATCGGTATCGCCCTTGACCGCATAGGCGACGCCGCGGTCGTTATAGGCAAGCGCGTAGTTCGGGTTGAATTTGAGCGCCTGCGTCAAGTCCGCAATGGCGCGGTCGTAGTCGCCACGATTGGCGTGGGCATTGGCCCGATTATTGTAGGTCAGCGTGTCCGCCGAATTGAGTTTTAGCGCGCGGTCGAAATCCTGGATGGCGCGTTCGTAATCGCGTTTGTCGTAATAGCCATTGCCGCGGTTATAGAAAGCGAGCGAGTAACTCGAGTTGAATTTGATCGCTTGATCGAAGTCCGCAATGGCGCGGTCGATCTGGCCTTTGGCCGCGAACGCGATGCCCCGGTTGTTGAGCGCTGCGGCATATTTCTCGTCAAGCTTGAGCGCCTGGTCGAAATCGAGAATGGCGCGGTCGGTATCGCCTTTCAACGCATGGGCGATGCCGCGGTCGTTAAAGGCCTGCGCGAAATTGGAATTGAGCTTGATTGCCTGGGTCAGGTCGGCAATCGCGCGATCGTATTCGCGTTTGCTGGCATAGGCATTGCCCCGGCTGTTGAAGGCCAGCGAGATTTTTGGGTTGAGTTTGATCGCCTGATCGAAATCCGCGATCGCGCGGTCGTAGTCCTGCTTCTCGCGGAAGGCCGTGCCGCGGTTGTAATAGGCAAATGCGTTCTTCGGATCGAGCCGCACCGTTTGCTCGAAGTCGGCGATTGCGCGGTCGTAGTCCTGCTTCTCATAGAAAGCGACACCGCGGTCATAGAACGCCAGCGCGTCCTTCGGATTGGTTTTGATCGCCTGATCGAAGTTCGCAATGGCGCGATCGTAGTCGCGTTTCTGATAATAGGCATTGCCACGGTTGTAATAGGCAACCGAGTAAGCCGGATTGATCTTGATCGCCTGGTCGAAGTCGGCGATGGCGCGGTCGTTGTCCCCCTTCGTCCCGAAGGCGACGCCACGGTCGCTAAAGGCAAGCGCGAAGTGCGGGCTGATCTTGAGCTGCTGGCTCGGCTCCGCGATTGCGCGATCGTAGCCGCGCTGGTTTTTTGTATCGCTGCTGCGCGCGCCGACGGCGTAATTGGGGTTGATCTTCACCAGTTGATCGAAGTCGGCGATGGCGCGGTCGTAGTCGCGCTTGTCATAATGGGCGATGCCGCGGTCGTGGAAGGCGTAGCTGTCCTTGGCGTTGAGCTTGATCGCCTGGTCGAAATCCTGGATGGCGCGCTCATACTCGCGCTTGTCGTAGTAAGCATTTCCGCGGTTGTAGAATGCCACGGAGTAAGACGGATCGATCTTGATTGCCTTGTCGAAGTCGGCGATGGCGCGGTCGTAATCGCCTTTGTTGCGATGGGCGAAACCCCGGTTGTTCAATGCAATCGCATTGGCCGGGTCGATCTTGATCGCCTGATCGAAATCCTGGATGGCGCGCTCGGTATCGCCACGCATGCCGTATGCAATGCCCCGGTCGTAATAGGCCCGGACATAGCCTGGATTGATTTTCAGCGCCTGATTGAGATCCGCGATGGCGCGGTCGAAATCTCGCCGGTCGGAATAGGCATTGCCTCGATTGTAGAAGGCGAACGCGTTATTCGAATCGAGCTTGATCGCGTAGTTGAAGTCTGCGATGGCGCGGTCGCTGTCGCCTTTGCCGCGATAGGCGTAGCCGCGGTTGTTATAGGCGGCGGCATAGCTGGCGGCGATTTTTATCGCCTGGCCAAAATCCAAAATCGCGCGGTCGTATTCGCGCTTGTTGGAATAGGCGAGGCCGCGGCCGTTGTAGGACGGCGCTTCCTTCGGATTGAGCTTGATCGCCTGATCGAAGTCGCGGATCGCGCGGTCGTGGTCGCCCCTGGTCTCGTGGGCGTCGCCGCGGTTGAAATACGCCACCGCGAACGCCGAATTGGCTTTGATCGCCCGATCGAAGTCCGCGATGGCGCGTTCCGTATCGCCCTTGTTGCGATATGCGCTGCCGCGATTGTTGAGGGCGATGTCGTAGTCGGGCGAGGCATTGATCGCCTGATCGAAGTCGGCGATGGCGCGGTCGAGTTCGCCCCGGCCCTGAAAGATGGTGCCGCGGTTATTCAGGGCAACCGCATAATTGGGGTTGATCTTGATCGCCTGATCGAAATTCTGGACGGCGCGGTCAACGTCGCCGCGATTGCGATAGGCCACCCCCCGGCTGTTGTAGGTCACCTCGTAATTCGGATTAAACCGGATTGACTGGTCGTAGTCCTTGAGCGCCAGTTCGAACTTGCCGCGTGCGGCGTGTGTGTTGCCGCGGTCAGTGAAGGCGGCGGCAAATTTGGGATCGATCTTGATCGCCTGATCGAAATCCTTGATGGCGCGGTCGTAGTCGCCCTTCTCGCGCAACGCATTGCCGCGGTTGACGAAGGCAAAGGCGAATTTCGGATCGAGCCGGAGCGCCTGGTCGAAGTCGGCGATGGCGCGGTCGAAGTCGCGCTTCTCGCGGTAGGCGACGCCGCGGTCGTGCACGGCGAGCGCATCCTTCGGGTCGAGCCGGATGGCCTGGCTCAGATCGGCGATGGCGCGGTCGTAGTCGCGCTTGTCGGAATAGGCATTGCCGCGGTTGTAAAAGGCGGCGCCATAGTTCGGGTTGAGCTTGATGGCCAGCTCGAAATCCTGGAATGCGTTTGCAATGTCGCCCTTGAGCCTAAAAGCAAGGCCGCGGTTGTTATAGGCGAGCGCGTTCTTGGGATCGATTTTGATCGCCCGGCTGAAGTCCTGCACCGCACGCTCATAGTCGCGCTTTTCCTTGTGCGCGCGGCCGCGATTGTAGAACGCGCCGGCGTAATTGGGATTGGCGGCGATCGCCAAGTCGAAGTCGGCGATGGCGCGCTCATGATCGTGCTTGCGCAGATAGGCATCGCCCCGGTTGCTCAGGGCCGCGGCAAATTTTGGATCGAGCCGGACCGCCTGGTCGAAGTCGGCGATGGCGCGGTCGTTATCGCCCCTGGCGCTGTAGGCGAGCCCGCGCACGTTAAAGGCAAGCTTGTAATCGGGCTTGATATTGATCGCCAGGTTCAAGTCCTGGATGGCGCGGTCGTGGTCGCGCTTGTTGTAATAGGCGTTGCCGCGCTCGTAATAGGCGAACGGATTTTTGACGTCGATGCGGATGGCTTGATCGAAATCCGCCACCGCGCGGTCGGTATCGCCCTTGCTGCGATAAGCGACACCACGGTGGTAGAGCGCCAATGCGTTCTTGGGATCGAAGCGGATAGCCTGGCTGAAATCGGTGATGGCGCGGTCATCGTCGCCCTTGTCGCGGTAGGCGAGGCCGCGGTTGTAGAACGCGGCGGCGTTCTTGGCGTCGATCCGGATAGCCTGGTCGAAGTCGGCGATGGCGCGGTCGGTCTCACCCCGGGCGCTGTAGGTGATGCCGCGATTGTAATAGGCGAGCGCGTCCTTGGGATCGAGCTTGATCGCCTGGCTGAGGTCATGCAGCGCGCGGTCATAGTCGCGCTTTTCGAAATAGGCGACGCCGCGGTCATAGAACGCGAGCGCGTAGCCGGCATCCAGACGGATCGCCTGATCGTAATTCTTGATCGCGCGGTCGTAGTCGCGCTTGTCGTAATAGGCGTTGCCGCGATTGTAGAAGGCAAGGACGTAGTTCGCGTTGAGCTCGATCGCCTGGTCATAGTCCTTGATGGCGCGATCGATCTCGCCGCGATTGCGATAAGCAAGTCCGCGGTTGTTGTAGGCGAATGCGTCGCGGGGATCGAGCAGGATGGCCTGGTCGAAATCCTGGATCGCGCGCTCGGTGTCGCCCTTCGCAGCGTAAGCAATGCCGCGGTCGTTGAGTGCGAGCACGAATTCCGGATTGATCTTGATCGCCTGGTCGAAGTCATGGATCGCGCGTTCGTAATCGCGCAGATCGCGGTAGGCGAGGCCGCGGCTGTGCAGTGCGACCGCGTCGTTCGGATTGAGCTTGATTGAGCGGTCGTAGTCGGGGATGGCGCGGTCGGGCTCGCCCTTGGCGCGATACACCATGCCACGGTTGTAGAGTGCGAGCGCGTAATTGGGGTTTAGTTTGATCGCCCGGTTGAGGCTATCGATCGCTTGGCCATAGTCGCGCTTGTCGTAATAGGCGTGGCTGCGCGTATTGAGATAGACGACGTTCTTGGGATCGGACCGTACCGCATGGTCGAGATCGGAGATGGCGCGGTCGAGTTCACCGCGGCCGCGGAAAATCACTCCGCGATTGTAGTAGGCGGAGGCGTTCTTGCCGTCGAGTTGGATGGCCTGATCGTAGTCCCGGATTGCGCGTTCGCCGTCGCCCTTGTCGCGGTAGGCGTTGCCGCGATTTTCGTGCGCGTCGGATTTGACCTTTGACGACTGCGTCTTCGGCGCCTGGATAACGACCGTGCAACTCGTGATCCGCAGGTCGGGCGAGGCGTTGTCCTTGCCGGCGCACCACGCGAACTGTTCCTTGGTCTGCGCAAATGCCGGCGCGGCCATCAGCAGCAATACTGCCGACAGCGCTGCACTGTTGCAAAGGCTTCGCGCTCCCCAGTTCATCGCGTCCTCTTCATGCGGGCGCAAATCGCGCGTCCGAGCCGCCCGCTGATATTTGGGTCGAACTTAGACTGAAGAGTGCGGCCATACACCGACGGCCGGTGGAATTGCAGGAGTTAACATTAATTCGGCGCGCGCCATTAACCGTGCGGTTTCCCGCGCGCGCGGTTAACGACAGGCGTTAAGATTTTTTATTGAGCGGAAGCGGAGGCGCGCGAGGCGGCCGAAGCCATTTCCTGCAACACGTAGTCCGGCGGCATCACGTAGGCCAGGACGCGGCTCTTGTCGTAGGTCGATTGCATCACGGTCGGGCCGTGATTGCCGGACACCACAATCGGGTTGCCCTTGCCATCGGTGCCGCGCACGACGCCGACATGGCCGTTGTTCGGTCCGGCGCGGCGCATGACGGCGATGGCGCCGACGCGCGGACCGTCGAGGATTGTGCCGTATTTCAGGAAAGAACGGGCGGCGCGCGAATTGGTGCCGCGCGTTCCGGTACGCTTGAGAACGAAATTCATGAAATCGGCACACCACAGTTTAGCAGGCACGCCGATCTGGCTCGCGGTGCGTCCGCGCCAGCGCAGCGCTTCGAGCAGCACGGCGGCAGCGCCCGGCACTTGCGCCGCGGCTTCCGCAGCGTCCGTGCGGCTGCGCGCCATCGGTTCGAGCGGCTCGGCATTCATGAACCGCTCGGCCTTGCTTTCGTTGGCCGCATAGGCTGGCTGCGCGCAGACGAGTGCTGCGATTGCGACCAATAGCACGAAAGCCCGACTCTTCATGTTCCCCGCCGCACCGGCGCTTGCGCGCGCGGTCCCTGTTGCATCCCTTATGCGCCGAAATTGTCTGTTCAATCGGTTGTGCACGGGACTTTGTTCGATGCAATCCATTCTTTCGTCCTGTCCCGTCAGGAGCAAGTTTAACGAGGCCAAAGTAGGGTGTAGGCTTCCGTTATGGTTAACGGCGCGGTGCCCACGCAAGGATTAATGGGGCAAAAGACCTCGCCCGGAGGTATGCGCGTCAAATCCCGGGACGGTTTCAGCGGATGTTGTAGCGGATCGGCACCACAACCGCGATCGAGCCGCCGTGCACCTCAGGCGGTGGCGGCGGCAGCGGCGATGCGCGCTGGACGAGCGCCAGCGTTTCCTGGTCGAGCGAGGAAGACCCCGAGCTGCGCACGATCCGGGCGCCGTGAACGCCGCCTGAGCGATCGACGCGAAAAGCGAGCTGCGCCACGCCTTGCTCGCCGCGCGAGCGGGCATCCGAGGGATAGCGCTTGTTGCGCTCAAGCTGGGCGACCAGCAGGCTTCTCCAGTTCGGCAGTGCATTGGAATCGCGGGCGCCGGCGCCCGGCATCGGCGCAGCGGCAATCGGCGAGCGGCGTTCGGCCGGTGCCGGCGCGGTCGTGAGCCTTGCCGTCTTTTTGGTTTTTTCCGGAGGCTTTTCCGGCGGCTCAAGCTGAACTTCCGGTTCCGGCGGTGGCGTTTCCGCCTCCGGCGGCGTTTCGATCCGCTGCGGACCGATCGGCATATCGGTCGGCACGATCTCCGGCGCCATGGGCACGGCGGCAAGATCGATGGTGATCGCCGGCGGGTTCGCCATTAATTCATTGTCGTCCCATTGCATCATCAGGGCCAGCGCGCCGCCGACATGCAGGAACAAGACGACGGCAAAGCAGGCAAGCCAGCGCGCATGGTCAGGCCATTGACGATGGAAGATTGCGCGCAGCCGGTCGGTCATCTTGCCGGCTCCGCTTCCATCCCAACCAGCGCGATCTTGAGATAACCGGCGGCGCGAAGATCGTTCATCAGCGTCATCAGTTCGCCATAGGGCACGACCTTGTCGGCGCGCACAAACAGCCGCTGCTCGCGGTCGCCGCCGGTGGCCTGATCGAGCGTCGGCGCCAGCGTCGTGCGCACGACGGTCAAATCGTTGTTCAGCGTCAGACTCAAATCGGATTTGAGCGTCAGATAAATCGGTTTGTCCGGCCGCTGCTGGCGCTGCGCGTTCGAACTCGGGAGATCGACGGCGACGTCCACGGTCGCGAGCGGAGCCGCGATCATGAAAATAATGAGCAGCACCAGAATGACGTCGATAAACGGCGTGACGTTGATCTCATGGACCTCCGCCAGGTCTTCGTTGCCGTGGTCGAGACGCACGCTCATGACGGAATGCCCAATGAGGGACTATTCGGCGGCAACGCTCGGCCGCCGGCCGGCCGGCCGCTGCCCGTGTGCCGCCCGATCGAGATCGCGGCTCACCAGCCGGAGCACCTCGGCGGCGGCCTCAGCGTAGAGCATGCGATAGGCGGAAATCCAGCGCGCGAAAATATTGTAGAGCACCACGGCAGGGATCGCGGCGACGAGGCCGAGCGCGGTCGCGAGCAGTGCTTCGGCGATGCCGGGCGCCACGACCGCGAGATTGGTGGTGTGCTGCTTGGAGATGCCGATGAAGCTATTCATGATCCCCCAGACGGTGCCGAACAGGCCGACGAACGGCGCCGTGGCGCCGATGGTCGCAAGCAGGCCGGTGCCGCGGTTCATCTGTCGGCCGGCCTCGGCCTCGATGCGGTCGAGCCGGGAGGCGACGCGCTCCTTCACGCCGGCAGGATCGAGCGCATCCGCGGACAGCCGCAATTCGGTCTCGGCAGCGCGGATGAGCGTGAGAGCTCCGTTTTCCTGCCCCTTCAGGCGCGAGATGGATTCCGCCAGCGTTCGCGCATTGGAAAGCGCGGCGATCGCCCGGCGCAGGCGGCGGCGGGCATAGACGAGCTCGATGACCTTCGCGAACCAGATCGTCCAGGTGAGTACGGACGCGAGAGCAAGTCCGACCATCACGGCTTTTACGACGATGTCGGCGGCCAAAAACATGCCCCAAGGGGTGAGATCGCGCGGTAACCTGAGCAGCGCGTCGGGCACCGGCGCAGCAGGCGGCGAGCCCTGCGCCATCGAAAGAGTTGGCAGTACAAAGCTGGTCAATAAGACGGCCAGCACTAATGCCGCCGTGCGGGATTTCGCCATTACAAAGACCTCGCCGTTGCTGCAGCTATAGCAGCAACAGCCAGGCCCCTAAACCTAAAAATAATGTGAAAAATAGATTTTAGAGGTTCCAAACAACGGGAATACTTGTGGCGTCATTTCACGTCACAGTAACGGCGCCGCGCAAACGCTGCGCGTACGCGCCGATTATATTCAGAACAGCGCTCGTCGTCGCGCAGGCGCTGCGCGGAAAAAAATTGCGAGCGGCAGGCGCACAAAGAAAAACTGCCCCGCGATGATCGCGAGGCAGTTTTTTATCGACGCCAGCGAAGTGGCCGGCGAGGCAACCGTTTTTTAGTACCGGCTGCTCACGTAGGTCTTCGTGATGCCGCCGCAATCGCAGTCGCGGCCCTTGACGGTGCGGACCTCGTTGACGGTGCGCACCGAGCCCCGAACGGTCTGATGATCGGTCACAGTGCGGTGCTGTTCGGCCACCCGATGGGTGTTGTTCTGGCGGTGGACGGTGATGTTCTTGTAGACGATGTTCTCGCGCCGGACGATCACGTCCTTATGGATGACCGGGCGCACGTGAACGATCAGATTGTTATGGTCGATAACCTTGGTCCGCGGGATGACGCGCTCGGTGTTGACGTAACGCCGGCTGCGCTCGATGACGCGAGGTGCATCTTGGACAACCCGTTTGCTTTGGTACCAGCTATCCGGCCGATTGCAGTTGCAGCTTGCGTCCCACCGGGCGGAAGCCGGTGTTGCCAGAGTGATAAGCAGAACTGCAAAGAACGCTTGATACATGTACTTCATTGGTAAGCCCCGTTAACCATTTAAACTCAGTCACTGCCTGCATTTTTTCGATTTTAACCATGTTTGTAAAGACTTATTAAAGCGTGTGGCGCCAGGCCGCAACGCCCCACCACAAATTGACCCCGGGGCGGGGCACCCGGGGTCAAAACCGCAAGATGTGGTGTTGTCCCTATTTGAGACGCTTGGCGGCTTCCTGAACGATGGACAGATCGACGTGTTTCTTGAGGTCGACCTTCTCCTTCACGAAGCCGAGCTCCGTGGTCATGTCGAGATTGCGCTGCAAGGCGTCGAGGTTCGGGATCAGGTTCGGATCGCGATAGGTGTCCTGCTTGGTGAACACCCAGCCGAAGCGCTCGGGCGGCTGCTTGGTGACCCTCGCCGCGATCTGCTTGACCTCTTCGTGGTTCTTCGGGTCGAGATACCAGTGCACGATGCGCAGCATGTCTTCCATGAAGTCGACCATGGCGGGGCGATTTTTTGCGATGAACGACTTGCGCGCCGTCCACACGATCATCTGCGTTACGCCGATCGCCTCGCTCTGCTTGTAGAGCGGGTGCGCGATGGCGCGCAGCTGCGGATCGAGCGAGAACGGCAGCACGCCGGGGATGATATCGACCTTCTTTTCCGCCAGCATGGCGCGCATGGTCGGGAACGGCGCCTCGATCACGGTGTAGTCGCGCTTGTCCTCCAGCCCATGCTTGCGCAGCATCGCGCGCATGGCGACGTCGACCGCGCTGCCGGAGGCATTGGTGGCAACCACTTTGCCCTTGAGGTCCTTGACCTCCTTAATCGGGCCGTCCTTGAGAACGAAGTATTCCGCGGTGTAGTGGCCGGGCACGCCGTCCTGGAATTCGTCGGCGATGACGACGATGTCGTCGAGGCCTGCGTTCTTGATCGCGATCGCCAAGGTCGAATAAGCGAGGTTGGAAACCTCAAGCTCGTTATTGGCGATCGCCGTGATCATCGGCGGCGTGCCGGCAAAGCGGATGGTTTCGAGCGTGTAGGATTTGCCCAGATGCCTGGCGAGTTCCTTCTTCTCCAGCACGATCGACGCCCAGTTGGAAACCGGTGCGACCCAGGACATGCGGATTTTTACCGGATCGGCGCTTTGCGCAGGCCCCGCAATGATGAGGCCGAGCGCGAACGCGCAGATCGGCGCGATTTTTGTCAGCGCAAGTTTTAATTGACGCATGGTTTCCTCCCAGATGAGCCGCGCCTGCGCGTTGTCCGGCAGGCATGTATTTTGAAACATTGTCGAGTTTAGCCGCAGCCTTGGCAAGCCTGACGCGCGGCGATTTTCGCCCGCCATGCGGTACAGCGGGGGTTGCGCAATGGCGCGGCGCGGCTCGGACCGTCTAAACTCCGTTATGCAAGGTTGCATCGCCGCTTCGGAGCGAACGCGATACTGCGGCTAAAGATGGTGAAGGAATGAAGGCCGGCATATCGGGTCAGCGCGCCAGCCGTTCCGGCATCGACCGATTGCGCATCCTCGCCATCGCAGCCGGGATAATCTGGTCGGTACTTTTTGTCGTCGCCGGTCTGCATTACGAATTGCAGATGTACGGCGATGGCTCGATTTTTTCCTATTCAGTCGCCGTACAGGATGCCTGGGGATTTCACTACCACAACATTTCCGGGCGTCTGTTCGTCTATCTCTCCTCTTTCTTGCCGGCCGAGACCTATGTCGCGCTGAGCAAGGACGCCCGCGGCGGCATCGTTGTCTACGGCTTGCTGTTTTTCGTGGCGCAGTTGCTCGGGCTGGCCGCGACGTTCGCCGCCGATCGATCCAGGGGCCGCGTCATTTTCAGCTATGCGTGTTTCTCCGCCGCGCTGCTGTGTCCGCTGGTGTTCGGCGCTCCAACCGAGATGTGGATGGCGCATGCGCTGTTCTGGCCCGCGCTCGCTGTCTGCCACTACGCGCGCAAGGGCGTTGCGGAGGCGGCTTTGATCTTCGTGCTGCTGCTGGCGCTCGTGTTCACCCATGAAGGCGCGGTCATATTCGCGTTCGCCATTCTCGCGACACTGCTGTTGCGGGGAAAGCGGGACCTCGCGTTTCGGCGGGCGGCCGGTGCGCTGCTCGTGGCCATGCCGATCTGGGTTGCCGTGAAAATTGCATTCCCGCCCGACGACTACATCGCGGATGTTCTTGTCCACAACGCGCTGCATGTCTTCGACATCGAGATTCTTGCAGGCGGCCTGGTCATCCTGTTGCTCGCCGCATTCGCGAGCTATGCGGTCATCTTCCTCGTTCTGCGGTGGCTCGATGTGTCGAACGCGCATATTGTTGCCGCGGCCGTGGTCGCCGCGGCGCTCGCGATTTACTGGTTGTGGTTCGACCAGGCGTTTCATTCGCAGAACCGGTATTTCCTCCGCACCCTCATTCTTGCGGGCACGCCGGTGCTCGGCGTACTGGCCGCGGCTTACGCGCTCGCCGCCGGCGGCCAATTGAACCCTCCGGTGGCGATGCTGCCGCGCCTGATGGCGGCGTTGACGAATTGGGTTGCCGTGCGCGCGGCGACCGGTGCATTTTTACTGGCGATGCTGATCCATGCGGTCGAAACCGCAAAATTCACGACAGCCTGGACGGACTACAAAGTTGCAGTGCGCGCCTTGGCGACCGGAGCGGCATCCGATCCGGCGCTGGGCGATCCGCGCTTTGTGTCGTCGCATCGCATCGGCGGCAAACTCAACCGGCTGTCGTGGGATTCGACGACGCATTTCCTCTCAGTGCTGGTGTCTCCGAATTTTGCCCCGGCGCGCCTCGTCGTCGATCCCACGGCGAGTTATTTCTGGCTCTCATGCAAGACCGCAACCGAAAGCCTTGCGGCCGGCCGCGCGGTGCCGGCGCAAAGCCGCCGGCTTGTGCGTATCCACGCCTGCCTGCACCGCTGACGCGTGTGCCGCGTCAGGCCGTGCTCGGATCCAGCGCTTCCTGGTGCCAGAAAAATTATTTTGTAGTCTCACCGTAGCTCATATCTGCGCATACCGACCTGATCGTGTTGCACTTTTTCTGTTCCAATTGTACATGGCAATTCGAGAACGAACACTGCACAAACAAGGATTTCTGAGACTATGGCGAGACTATCCGACGCCGTAATTCGAAGTCTGAAGCCTGCCGCGCGGCAGTACTTTTTCCGCGACGACACCTTGCGTGGATTCGGTGTTCGCGTGTCGCCCCAAGGCACAAAGACTTTCGCACTGATGCACGGTGCCGAACGTCGCCTTACCACCATCGGCCGATATGGAATTATTACGCTACTGGAAGCCCGGGTTGTTGCGAAGAAGATGCTTGCGGAACAGACGCTCGGAAATCACGCGCCGCAAATCGTCTCATTTCAAGAAGCGCTGGACCTCTATGTTTCAACCCATCTCCCCAACAACCGCACTGCGTACGAAAGCGAGCGCGTTTTGAAAAAACTTTTGCTCCCAGCTCTTCAGTCGAAGAAGCTCCCTCACATTCGCTACCATCACGTTGCAGATATCGTTGACCGGATCAAAACGCGCCCGGCTGCAAACCATCTTTATTTCGAGGCGCGGACTTTCTTTAACTGGGCTGTTAGGAGGCATTTTCTCTCCACATCGCCTTTAGCCGGCTCAACGCAACCTCATCCGACTGTCTCACGCGACCGCGTTTTGACCCATAGTGAAATGCGGTCCGTATGGAACGCTGCCTCAGCAATCGGGTATCCGTACGGCAGCATTGTGCAGCTTCTTTTTTGGGGACAACGCAAGTCCGAAACAGCTGCAATCCGGCGCGAGTGGATTTCCAATGATGTGATTTCGTTTCCGGCAGCGTTCGTAAAAAATGAGCGCAGGCACGACTTTCCCATCGGTCCGTTCGCATCGAGCCTCATTGAGACGATTCCAAACGGTGGATCGATGCTCTTCCCAGCACGAGGCTTCGACGATAGGCCGTTCGGCGGCTGGAGTGCGGGATTTATCCGCTTGCAGAGAGAGTCCGGGGTTCCCGGTTTTGTCCTCCACGACCTTCGCAGGACATTCGCGACCGAGCTTGCTTCGCTCGGAGTGGCTATCCACGTCATAGAAAAATTGCTCAATCACACAAGCGGGCAGCTCAGCGGCGTGGCCGCGATTTACAACAGGTACTCTTTCGCCAAAGAGATGCGTGGGGCCGTACTTTTGTGGGAGCGTCACCTTTCATCCATTCTCGCAAACACAGTAAGCCAAGTCGCGTAGTGGGCTATCGCTACGTATTTATCAGCCCCAGTTTGTGCTGGGGATAACCGGCGAGCGGTGCGTCGAGCCGCGTTATTATTGGGCAATGAATGACGACCCGTCGCGACTTGTCGCGACTATCCCCGACAGCGAATATACGCTTACGATCGAGGAAGCCTCCACACGCTACGAGCATGCCGGACATCCGCGTACCTTCCGCAGCATTCAGCGATATTGCGCCAAGGGTCATCTCGATTGCCGACGCATCGAAACAACCTACGGCGACAAGTATCTCATCACGCCAGCATCGGTCGCAAAGCACATCGCCTATATCGAGGAGGTGCGGCCTACGACGACTGGACGCGACGTGCCGCGACCCGTCGCGACGGATGTCGCATTTGAAGAAAGTCATGAGCAGGCGCGACACGAGCCGGCGACCAGCCCCGACCTGCCACGACCTGTCGCGACTGAATTCGTGGCCCGCCTCGAAAGTGAGAACGATTTTCTGCGGCAACAAATCGGCGTAAAGGACGAGCAGATCAAAGACCTGACCGAGCGTGCCCGAGAAACCAACCACCTTATTGCGGGCTTGCAGACAATGCTCACGCCTTTGCTAGGTCGGGCGGCGGAGCCCCAAGCCGATACAGCCGGAGCCGCGGAAAGGGGATAACCAGCAGGGCAGCGCGCCGGAACCGGGTTATAATGGCTGGGTATGGAATTCCAGCAGGAACGCCACATCGGCGACATTCTCAAAGAGAAAAACATCATCCTCAAAGGCGCCGATGTCGCGACCCGCGGCGGCTTTACCCAGGTCCCGAATTTCTTGCTCAAAGCGAAAAACTTGAGCGCCGGAGACAAGCTCGCGTTCGCCATGCTGCTGAGTTACGCATGGCAGAACGATCATTGCTTCCCGGGACAGCAGAGGCTCGCCGTGGACATGGGCCTGCACGAGACCAACGTGCGCAAACATCTCAAATCCCTTGAAGCAAACGGTCTCTTGGAAATCACACGGCGCGGCCAGGGCAAGACCAATATCTACACCTTGAACCTCAAAGTCCGGAGGCACTGAGCCGATCCAGACCGAGCGAAAACACTCGGTCTAAACCGAGCGAAATCAGCCGCTCTAGACCGGGTGAAATCGCTCGGTCCTCTATTAATGATACGCATTGAATGAGACCCATATAAAAATACTCAAGTCATGCAAAATGCATTTTCAATAAAGGATAAGGCCCAGGCCAGCCGGCGTGCAGCGGTACGGTGCACAGCATCGGAGTTGGTGCACAACTCCGCCCTACGCCCCACCTTTAGGGTAAGGCGGGGCTCGCGGTTAGCTGGTGTTGCAATGACGCGCTATGGCGGGTCGCGCGCGTCGGGCTACCCGCCCGACCTCGTGTCTTTTCGGCGCTGTACTGGGGCGGCGCGCCGACTTCGGCCGCTGGGGCGGCCTCGCCCTCCAGCTCTCTGGGTAGAGAGCTGTTCGGGTTAAAGACCCGAGGTCGGGCGGGGTAGCCCACCAATAAAG
>CAMAWF010000013.1 GCA_945861895.1 Rhizobium sp. Q54 | reverse complement strand
CGCAGCACTTTGCCATTGGCCACGCAGTTAAGCGCAACTCCGCCGGCGAGGCACAGATTGCGTGCGCCGGTCTTCTTCGCGAGATCGCGCGCAAGCCGCAGCACGGCTTCGTCGAGCACCGCCTGGATCGAGGCGGCGATGTCCATATGAAAGGGCGTCAGTAGCTTGTTTGGGCCGCGGACCGGCTCGCCAAACAAAGCGTCGAAGCGCTCGTTTGTCATCGTCAAACCGGTACAGTAGTTGAAATAGGACATGTCGAGCCGAAACGAACCGTCCAGCTTTAGGTCGATTACATTGTCGAGAATTCGTTGTGCGTATTTGGGCTCACCGTAGGGAGCAAGTCCCATCACCTTGTATTCGCCGGAGTTCACCTTGAAGCCGGTGTAATAGGTGAACGCCGAATAGAGCAGACCGAGCGAATGGGGGAAATGAATCTCCTGGAACACTTCCAGGCGATTTCCGGCGCCTATCGCGGCCGAGGTGGTGGCCCATTCACCCACGCCGTCCATCGTGAGCACGACTGCATCTTCGAACGGCGAGGGATAGAACGCCGATGCGGCGTGGCTCAGATGGTGCTCACAGAATAATAGCCGGCTGTTCCAATCAAAATTCTCGTCAAACTTTCCCAACTCGCCGCGCAACAAATTCTTCTGAAATAATTTCTCGCGCAGCCATAGTGGGATCGCGATGCGGAATGAGCGGAATCCGTGCGGCGCAAAGGCGATATAGGTTTCCAACAGCCGTTCGAATTTAAGAAATGGCTTGTCGTAGAACACGACGTAGTCGATGTCGTCGAGTCGCAGCTTGGCTTCAGTGAGGCAATATTCGATCGCGTGCTGGGGAAACGACGGATCGTGCTTGCGACGAGAGAAGCGCTCCTCCTGGGCGGCGGCGACAATGCGCCCATTGTCGACAAGCGCCGCAGCGCTATCGTGATAGTAAGCGGAAATGCCGAGAACGCGCACGGGTACTGGGGCTAGAACAGCGTGTAGATAAACGGAGCTATCGCCGAGCCCTTGGTCAACAACAACAGGCCGCCGAAAAGAACCATTATAATCATGATCGGCAACAGCCAGAATTTCTTGCGGACGCGCATGAAACGCCAGAGTTCGGCCAGAAAGTTCATTTCTCGGTCCTTCAGAATTGATCTTTCATCGTCTCCGGCGCGGGCCCGGGCGGCTGCCGGACGATCCAGTAGCTGTCGCTATCTGGCTCGCGCTTGAGGCGCAACAAGTCTTTGCCCAATGCCCGCATAACAAGGCCGGTAGGCAATATCGTAAGATAGAACATGAATCCCAAGACAATTGGATTGACCACCGCGTGCAGGAGCAGGCCGAACCTGAACCAAATCCAATTGAGCGGTTTGAGAGCAGCCGGTAAGACGAACGCTGCGGTAAGGAAAACGGCGGCAATTCCCGCCATCCACAGCCATATGCGGCCATCGTGCCAGTAGTTGACCAGCGCGATGAGCGCGAGCACGATGGCCATCACGATTCCGAATGAACGCTCGGAACCGGGCAGTAAAGTCTCGTTATGCGAAAAACTTTCGTGGGTCATCTGTTGCATGACTGCGCTAATCCACCCCTAGTTCTTCGAAGCTATCAGATTCTGCCGCGCCCGGGTTACGCTACCCATCGCCGCAGCATCATGCGGGCTTGCTATATGGCTTCGCGGCGCCCGATGGGCCGGCACGGCCGCTGCCCGCCAGCCACTTGGCGACAATCGGATAACCGAACTTCAGCACCAGCGCCAGCATGATGAAGCCGACCAGAAAGCTGCCCAGCGCTTTGTTGAAGTTCGTCCCGAATTGGAAAAAAAGAAAAAGTCCGCCGGCCGCGAAGGCCTGACGAATAAGCAAGGGCGCATTGCGCGTCATGAAATAGCGCGCCGCCAAGCCCAGCGTCACGCCTATTAACATGACCGGCAAAAACATCGCGGGAATGCCGAAGTCATAATGCGCCTCGGCAATGTAACCGATGCTGATTGAGGTATTCTCATGAATCACGCGGCCGGTCATTGCCGTCGTCACCTGCGAGTCATTGAGCACGGCTTTGTCCGGGAATAGAAAACGCGGCATCAGAACATGCTCCAATCCGGCTAAAAACCGGCTGGGAACATCGGGGCTGAGGCCCGCGTCCATGCGCGCCAGCAGCAGCGTATAAATCTGGGTGTTGTCGATGCGCTGAACCAGTTTTGTGGTGGCGAGCCCATAATCGAATTCGCCAAACACAAGACGGTCCGCCATCCACTTAAATCGCTCCTCGAACGAACGCACAATAATTTGCTCGCCGGTATAGCCGCTCACCCAATAACGGTATTCAGGCTTGATGACGGTCCACATCAATGAAATCCAAACGACCAGCAGCGCCGACATGGCGCCGAAGAACCGCATGCGCCCCGTCAGCCGCCGGCCGCTCGTCGCCAATGCTATCAGGACGATGAATATCGGTTCCTTATAGGAGGCGAAGAAGCTCGTGAGGCCGGTCACGAGTTCGATGCCGATGATTCCAAGCAACAGAAAATATCCGCGGCCTGATTTGAAAGTGGCCGCCGCAACCAGATAAATGCATATGTATTTCAGCATAATCAATGCGATCAGCGGCTGCTGAATCGATGGCAGCGACGCGGCCAGAAACCCGACAAGCTCAACCAGCAGCAGGCTCGCGAAATACGCCAGCGCCGCACGATTCAAATCGACCGCGTGCCCGCCGCCTAGTGCCGAATTATCTTGAACGGTTATAGCGCCAGCGCCGCCGCGCAACGGCGCACCCCATCGGATCCCGGCGGCTAACGCCAGTAGCGCACACAAATTGCACAACACGGCTTCGACCCGATACGGCCCAAGATTGGTATCGGCCAATGTTTTGCCGGCAAGTTCTGCGTCCAATATCGCGCCGATAATGGAGAGCCAGTTCAGGCCGACAACCCAGAGCAGGACGGGATAGGTTCGCCGCCCGCCCATCAACCAGAACGCAGCCACAAGCGTCGATCCCGCCAGCATCCAAAGCCAGGAATTGGACGAGACAGCCAGAACAAGGGCGAAGAAGACGCCCGCCAATAATATTGTCGAGTGAGAAAACGACCCGGGCCGGATCATTCAACCGATCCTCATGCGCGTTATCCGCAATTGAGTTTGCTCCGCCGCTTCATGGTTTTTTGCTTTCTGTTCAGACAAACGGCGCAACCGCCTGCGTAACCTGCTCACGATAATTTTTCCAGCTGTTCCGCTCGGCGCGGGCCCGCGCCACGCGGCCCAACGCCGGCAACCGCTCCCGGTGATTGTCGAACCACCGCAGGCCCTCCACCAATGCCTCAAGATTTCCTGTTTGCACGATACGTCCGCAGCTTTCGTCAAGCAAATCGTCCGCGCCGCTGGCGGGTGTGCTCAACACCGGCAGACCGGACGACATTGCTTCGCCGATCGCCAATGCGCGGCCTTCAAAATAACTCGGCAACACGAAGACATCCGCTTGATCGTAATAGCCGCCGAGCCGATCGCTGGACATCGGCCCGAGCCATTCGACGGAGCGGGGAAGATTTTTCAATTTTGCTTGCGCCAGTTGCCACGGCCCCGCCAATTGCAATCGCGCATGCTTTAGCCCGGCGGCCTCCCAGGCTTCGAGCAGAAGCGGAATCCCCTTGCGCAGCGAACACTGGCCGGCAAAAAGAAACGTGATCGTTTCCCGCGGCGAACGCTGCACCGGCGGCGACCAGACCGCTGGACCGGTGCCGTAACGCGCGAATGCCAAAACCTTGTCCGGAAAGAATTCGCGAACGGTTTCGGCCACGAAATTGCTTGGCACCAGAACCAAATCGGCCAATTCCATTTCGCGGCGCTTTTGTTCGCGGCGCACGTGGCTATCCGGCGGCAGGCCGCCGCCCGGCAACCAGTCGGCGTACTTTCGCGCCAGTTCCGTTCGCATCCGTTCCCACGCGGGATAGTAGCCGATCGGCATGTCATAGATGCAGGCCTTGTCGAATCGCCGCGCCTCCAGGAATGCCAAGTGCGAACAATCTTCGTAGGCGTGCACCGCGGTGACCGAAGGATGCCTGCACTCGCGCCGCATGGTTTGCATCAGCCAATCATTGGCATCGTGAAACGACCGTTCATCGGTTCGACCCAAAAAACGGGCGGCCAACCGCCGCCACTCCGCGATCCGGCCCTGCACTTTGGGCGCTGAAGCAAGCGGCGGGAAATGCCGCCGGCCAAGCCGCTGCGCCATCGGCCGCATCGGGCCCGCATGCGCCAGCATCCGCATGGTGAGCGCGGACGGCATCCAGGGCACGCAAAACGCCGCCAGACGGTTTGCTTCAAAATGCGCAAGCGCCGCCTGATATGAATTCGGGTTGCCGGTGGGATGACCGAAAAGAACGTTCATGCGAATTATTATTAATTAGGCCCCCAACAATGGGACGAGAGCCGACATAACACGCGCAAGGCAAAAAATTTCATATGGCTTGTCTTCCGAGATTCAACTACGCCATTCTTTAATATCTTCTATATGTTTTATATGGTCCGCGCGCAGTGCGGCGAATGTGGAGTATCTTCCTTTTGTCTTCGATCGGTCGATAAAATATTTTATACGGACATCCAAATAGCGGCAGAACATATACGCCCGGCCGCTCGGCAACTTGCGAACCCGCACTGGGATTTACACGAATGACCGCCAATCCTACGTATAGGATTCTAACGGTGACGTTTATGTCGTCACGGAATAATTTGCTCTCAGCAGCTGCCGCGCGAAGCTCACCCAGCACATTGTTGGAGTATTCAAGCGTCTCGGAACTCACGTAATGCTGCCTCGATTTGTTCGGGGGTCGTTACTCCGTTGCGGTCGGCCTCATCGATTGCTTGCAGTTCGTCGGCTGTCGCATGATAGGTGCCACCGTGCAATCCAGAATCAATCTCAAGCGCACGCTCGGCAAGCTCCTCTTGGGCTTCTTCGGGCCACATTTCCACCTGCAGCAGTACAGCTTTGAGTTTGTCTATCATTGTATAATATTACCTTGTTTCATTCGCGCGTGTGACGGTATTGCTGCCGAACCAAAATGGGCTCCAGGTCAACCCCGCAACCAGCGCCCGGAACAATCCCCATTCGATTTTCGCGCCGCGGCCGGCCGCCGGATTAAATTTTTCCGCTCCCGCTTGCGCAGCTTCGGCCTGTTTCTCGCTCCGCTGCACGGAGCGCCGGACCTGTAATTCAGGATTCATCGCGCGCGCACCGGCTGGTGCAACTTGCGAGTCTTAGCTGTGAACTCAGAACACGGACCAAAATACCGCACCAACACCCTGCACATACTTGCGAAACGCTACCGCCTTGCGAAACGCTACCGCCGCTCGGGTGAAAAAACGCAATTCACCCGCCGAAACATGCCGAGCGTCCGCCAATACTGGAGCCAACACTTCGGCTCAGGCGGAATGAGTATTTTAGTACCGCAAACAGAATTTGATACCCCCAAAATCAGGTCAAGCAGCCCCGATCCAAGACTTGGCTGCGCGGGTTCAAGTGAAATACGAGAAGTATTGAAGAATAGACCAAGCAAATCCGCTTGGAATCCACGGCTTATGGATCACTTCAGCGCATCATTGTGCGGGATGGCGACGGCAAGACCCAGGCGAAGCGGGTTGAACGCATCGGATACATTCAGCCGCTGCGCGACCCGAGCATTGTTTTTCCAATTGAAGCGGGCGAAGGGAATCGAACCCTCGTATGCAGCTTGGGAAGCTTCGTCGGGGTGAGTCTTTCCAATGGTTTAGAGGGGTTATTCTCCGATTATTCTCTCTTCCGGCCGTGCTGTGGTGAGGAGCGATGAGGCAGTATGATGCACCATCGAATCTTGGAGGCTGGGATGAGTTGGTGGGATTTAGGCGAGTGGACCGGATTTCCCGGGCATGAGCTGGCGACGTACATGGTCGTCTGCGCGTTCTGTGGTGAAAAAGGGAATTTTGAGATTACCCAACACTTGGAACGCAAGAAGCCGGGCGGAGAAAGCAAGAAACTGAACTACGACACGCTCAAGTGCGGGCATTGTGGCAACTACATGTTCGCCTTCTGGTCGGCTGACGCAATGGGCATTGGCGGCCGAGGCATGCACGACTTCAAGCTGTTGCCGTGGCACCGCAGCACGACAGACCACCCGAAACACTGGCCTTCTGACGTCGGCAACTACTGGGTTGAAGCTAGGCGCAGTATCGAGGGCAAAAACTGGACGGCTGCCGCTCTAATGGCAAGGTCGGCAGTGCAACTCGTGGCGCGAGCACATGGCGCGACCGGAAATAATCTGAAAGAAGAAATCGATGACCTGGCCGCGAAGGGCTTGATCCTGCCGAGCATGAAAGAGTTCGCTCATGAGGTGCGAGTCCTAGCCAATGAGGGCACTCACCCGCAGCCTGGCACAAAGGGAACGAGTGAGAAGGATGCAAATGATGTCGTTGAGTTTCTGAGTTTCTTGATGACGGTGATGTACAATCTGCCAGAGCAAATCAAGGTATATCGCAAAAGAAAGGGTTAGGGGGCGGATTTGGACGGCTATCAATTCACCGCCGCGATATTTCAGTCGCTGGTTTCGCTTGCATGGCCAGCAGCATTGGTCGCTTGCGGTTGGTTATTTCGAGAAAAGCTCAACACCCTGCTTCCATTGCTCCGTATGAAATACAAAGACTTCGACGTCTCGTTCCGCTGACCTGACGGCGCTCTTTTGGACACGCCGAATTTCGCCGCGTGGATTAAACTGATGTTCAATGATAGCCCGACTGATGCACGCTACATGAATACGCTGCCACCACCATCGACAATCACCGGTCGGTTGCCAGCGATCCAGGCGCGGACCCGTGCCCGCCACGCACGGCCGCGTGCGCATGTGGAGCAACAGATCGGCCGGTTTCTGACGGGCCGGAGTTCCGGCCCCCTTGCTTAGCTTCTGTGCCCGCGTGACACTCGCGTCACTTCCGGGGGCGGGGGCGGTAAGGTGTACGACGACTTCTATGATGTTGCGCTTCGTGTTGTATCTCCGACGGTTGTCGGCGATCTCGTTCTACCGGCTGTGCTGTTAATTTTCCTTTTGTTGTTGAAGGGCGCAGGCGACACTCCGCCAGAAAATTTTCGAAGCGACTTCACCCGGGCTTGGGTAGCTTGGGTTCTTTCGCTCACGTGGCGTTTCTGCCATATCGAGTCCGTTCACGCGCAACTCAATCAATTCCCGATTTTTGAAGTGTTCTCGCTACCGGTACCAATCAATCAATTTCTTCTGATCAATACGACAGTGCTCCACTTCTACGCCATCTTGTCCTTGCTCTTGTTGCTATGCCGGTTTTGGTGGCGGCCAACAGTCCCATTGCTGAGCAGCCGGGCCTACCCGATTCTCATCACCAGCATCATGCTCGCTTTCGCTCTTGGTCTGTATCTGCGATACGCCATCCGTCCGCAAAATCGAGAGTTGTTTACCCCAGCTTGGTACTTTTATTACGGCATCCTTCTTTTTGTCGTCGTAGCGGGCATCCCGCAGTTGGCAACAATACGGGGCGCAACCCCCAGAAGCTCCCTCTCCGTGCTTGATCCTGCAAGCTCCGAGTTTTTTCTAACCAAACTTTGGAAAGCAATCGTCGAGCACGAAACGAAGCCGTCGATGGAATATTCCAATCCAAGCGCAGCTTCGTCCAATGGCAATCAACTGATTGTTGCAGAACCAGCAAGCGATCTGTTCATCTCCGCCGACGGTCCCACCCAAAATGCCTATATCCGGCTTCGTCGCTCGCAGCGGTCAACTGCCTTCAGAGGAACAATCCTGTTCGCACTCGATGCTCGCATCGAGGTACCGGCCGAACAACGCAGCCTGATCACGAAATACCGGCTTGGCGACGCAGTCGTGTATGACAGTGAAGATCGGCAGCGTTACACCGAAAGTGCAAATGCGCATCTCGAAAGCACACGAGAGAACACCAGCCTACTCGCCTCGCCCAAAGACCAGCTCCTTGGTGTCGGTAAGATGCTCTACAGATTCGGCCGCGCCTCGGTGAGCGCCGTGCGAGCTAGCCTGTCGCTTCGCGTGACCATCGATAGTTTGCTCGCCGGGGTGCACGTTGAATGCAAGAGCATGCAAGAATTACTGGAAGCTGAGAATGCCATCGTATCGGCAGCACGGAATCTAAAATCATACTTGGAAACAGCCACTACTTTCGACGGACGCGAGGAAATCATTGAACTCTAAACCGTCGGTATTTACACCCTTCCTCCGCCGTTTCACCGATGAAATTGCGCGCGACGTGTCCGACACGCGCGCGCTGTACAACTCGGTCCGTGCAGGGCACTTGGCGAGCCGGTTCGGCGAGCCAGACATCATCGATCGTGTCCATAACGTTATCGCCACCGAAGTTGCCAAGATAGTTACACTCCCATCTTATGTGCCGCTGTTGGACGCATTCGACACCGCGCAACGGGCGCTGCTGGTGCAATAGACGACAATATTCGCGTTGCCCGAGATCGAATGGGACATTGCTACGCTGTCAATGAAAGAGCAGGTCGACCTGCGCAGGTTTCTGCGCGCGAAGGAACATTTTCTCGGCAATCAAGACCGGGTGTTCGACGTTCTCACCCGCACCGTGGGCAATATCTTCGCCGGTACTCTGTCGCAATTGCCTCGCTTGGATCAAACGGAAGAGTCGTCTTTGCACATTCCGTTGGCTGCGATGGTGCCTAATATCGGTGACGTGGTCGAGCGCATCACGGGCACGGTCATCAAAGATGATGTTATCGCGGTCGGACTTTTCCGCAGCTTGCAGGAACGGCTCTACGAGAACGCCTGCGCGGCCTCTGGCGTGGTCCCGCACACCGAAACCAAACGTCCGCTGATTAGCGCCGGAGATTCTGAGCTTCCACCCGAAGCGCTGGTCGAGACATATCTCGCTGGCACGCCTTTGCACGATCTCTTTCTCACGCCCATTTCGTTTGTGATCCCGGAACAAGCCCGCTTCGAACATCAGTGGATCGTCGCCGGGACAGGCCACGGCAAAACACAGACACTACAGGCGCTCATCTGCCGTGACCTGGAAAAAGTTGCCGCAGGGGCAGCCTCTATCGTCGTCATCGATAGCCAAGGCGACCTGATCAAAAATATTGCCGGGTTGAAGCTGTTCGCCGCAGGCCAGCCTTTGGACGGCAAGCTTTGCCTGATCGACCCCACCGATATCGAGTATCCCGTCCAACTCAACCTGTTTTCGCTCGGGACTGAGCGGCTCGACAGCTACTCGAAACTCGATCGCGAGCGTTTGCTCAACAGCGTCATCGAGCTTTATGACTTTGTTCTGGCTGCGTTATTGGGCGCGGAAATGACCAGCAAACAATCCATCGTCTTTCGCTTTGTGACCCGAGCGCTACTGCTGATTCCCAATGCGACCGTCCACACTTTGCTGGAGTTGATGGAGCCGGGCGGCGATCAAAAGTACCTGGAGCCCATTTCAAAGCTGCACGGCGCAGCGCGCTCTTTCTTTTCCAACGAGTTCAACAGCACACAGTTTGCGGAGACAAAGCGCCAGGTGCTCCGTCGGCTCTATGGCATTCTGGAAAACCAGACCTTCGAGCGGATGTTTTCACACCCCAAAAGCAAGCTCGACCTCTTCCATGAAATGAACAGCGGCAAAGTGATCCTGATTAACGCCGCAAAAGACTTGCTCAAACAGAACGGCACCGAAGTCTTCGGCCGCTTCTTCATCGCGTTAATCGCGCAGGCTGCTGCTGAGCGTGCAACGCTCCCGCCCAATCAGCGGCTGCCGACGTTTATCTATATCGACGAGTGCCAGGATTACATCGGCACCGACAGCAATATCACCGGCATCCTTGAACAGGCCCGCAAGCAAAAAGTCGGGCTCGTGATTGCGCACCAATATCTGTCGCAATTATCGCAAGGCATTCTCGATAGCTTGCATGCAAACACCTCGATCAAATTCGCCGGAGGCGTGAGCGACCGCGATGCGCATGCGCTTGCGCGAAATATGCGGACGACACCCGAGTTTATTGAGCGCCAGAACAGGGGTTCGTTCGCGGCTTACGTGCGAAACTTCATCTCAAATGCCGTTTCCCTGCATATCCCTTTCGGGCAACTGGAAAACAACGAGCGGATGACGGACAAAGAGCAGGCTACGCTTCGCGACCGGATGCGGGCCAAGTACGCTGTCTCTATCGCGGAGGCACAGCCCGTCACGGCCGCACCGCCCGCATCAGGCAATGACCCCGAGGAATTCGCAGATCGCTATTGACCAGGGGGACACTGGCTTTGGGGTATAATTATTTCACTCCACCATGGCGCTTCATTGCTACTTCCCCACTTTCATAGCTGTGCATAGCAAACGTTTTAGAATTCCAGTTTGGGCTCTATTCAAATGACGTATGACCACTTCGGCATCCGTCCCGGCCAAGCGCGACCTGTCGCGACAAGACACGTCACGGCGCGCGCGGTTTCGGCGTGACGATCCGCCGCCGATACGACTGACCGCAGACGACGTGAATGTGATTCGTCACGTCGCCGAACACCGCTTTTTGCGCTCGACCCATTTACTGCGGCTTCTACAAGGGCGCTCGTCCAAAAAACTGCTCGAACGACTTGGCGCGCTCTACCACAACAGCTATCTCGACCGGCCTCGCGCGCAACTCGATTATTACGCGACCGCTGGCAGCTCGCCGCTCGTCTACGCCATTGGCAACCGTGGGGCAGCACTTCTTGCGGAGCTAGACGGCGCACCACGCGCGAAGGTCGACTGGACCGACAAGAACCGCACCGCCGGCCGGCTTTTTATCCAGCACACATTATTGACTGCTGATCTTGCCGTGGCGTTCGAGATTGCCTGTCATCGTCGGGGTGACGTGCAGCTCATTGGCCCCGATGACATTCTGGCCGCAGCGCCCGAGACGACCCGCAAGGCACAGAACCCGTGGGCATTACCGGCGAGGATCATTCATGATGGCACGATGCATGAGGTCCGCGTGATTCCGGACCATGTATTTGGGCTGGATTTTACCCAGGCCCGGAAGCGCTCGTATTTCTTCGTTGAGGCCGACCGCGCCACCATGCCGGTGATGCGCAGCCACCCTCGGCAGACATCCTTCCATCAAAAGATTCTTGCCTATCTTGCCGGTGGCGGTTCCGGTAATGCTCACGGCAAACGCTTAGGGATCGGCAATTTTCGGGTACTTACCGTCACCACCAGCCGGGAGCGCATGCGGACAATGATTGAGGCGGTGAAGCTTGCGACCCGAGGCAATGGCTCGAATCAGTTCCTGTTTACCGACCGCGCCAGTCTATTGGCCTGTTTCGATGTACTTGACCTCGAATGGACCAGTGGCAAGGGCGAGCGCGTGCAGCTTGCACCGTGAATGATATAATCAAGCGATATGAACAAAAGCGATTTACAACAAATTAGAACCCTGATCGAGGAGATGTTTGAGAAGCACCTGGGCGCGGTGCACGAAGAAATCTCAGTTCTCACAAAGAATACAAACGATATATCGAGTGAGATCGCTGAGCTTCGTCGGGAAATGCGCGACGGTTTCGATGCCGTCACCAGCAAGCTCGCGGGCATCAACAATTGGATCGACGACGAAAGCTTTGCTCGCAAGGACCTGGAGCATCGGTTACGTCGCGCACTTCCCGATCTCCCCGAGGCCGCGCGATCTTGAGCATTCCGTCTTGTCGGTCGGCACCCGGTTGGCGGATGTCGATCACGCGAGACGGAGATAAGTCATGCTGGATACTTCCTCGCCCTCCCGGTCGAGATTTATTCCCGAGCAGGTGCAGTTCTATCACGTCGAGATATGCCCCCTTGCAGATGGCATGCTCTCTGTTGCCGTCACGGCAACACTATGCCCATGTGAAGGAGAGCTCACGTCACACGAACTCCAGTACGGTCGAACGCGAACCCTTGATGAGGCGCTGGCCGTCATCAGGAATTCGATTTTGATCCAGTAGCGACCATCAGAAGCTCCGAGCCTCACTCAATGTGAGGCTCGCTCTTTTGAAACCTTCATGGGTATCTTCGCGCGCCGCGCTCCGCACCCGTCAAGGCAACCCCTTGCGGGGTGCCTTTGGCATCCTTGACCGGCGCGGATCGGCGCGCCCACGCCAATGCGTGTCGGCTCCGGGAAGCACGGTCGTCATATCTCACCAGGAAGCAGGGCCGAGGTTTCTGTCTACGGTAGAGCCTTGCTGAAACAAAAGTTGATCGGCGCGGCACAACGGCACACTCAATCGGATAGCTGCGCATAGTCAAACATAGTGCTCGTGTTAACGAATATTGTTTGCCGATAGATGGGTGTCCTCTCAACTGGGGATGTCCCGAATGCATCGTTTGATTCACGGTGACTGCGTCGAGGTGTTGAAAACGTTGCCGCCTTCGAGTGTCGATCTCGTTTGCACCGACCCGCCATACGACTTGGCCGAAGAACAAAAGCGCTTCCTGCACGCCGAGTTCATGCGTGTAAGCAGGCATGGCGCTATCGTGTTCTCGCCGCCCGAAAACCCGTGGCTTCCCGCGGATCAGTACGGGTTCTGGGTCAAGCCGATCAGCACCAAGAACACTTCGAAGCGCTATAGCCGCTTTGTCGAGATGATCTTCCTCTACGGGCCGCTGAAATGGCGAACCGGGCGGCATTGGAGCCAGTACACCAATGTCTTTTTGGATTTGGTCGATGGCGAGACCGCGCACCCGTTCGAAAAGCCGATGTCTCTCATTAAGCGGCTGCTTCTCAATCATTCGGATCGCGGCGACGTGGTGCTTGACCCGTTAGTTGGTTCCGGAACGACCGCGCTCGTTGCAAAGTTGCTGGGACGGCACTGCATTGGTATCGAGCGTGAGATTGCGTACGTCGATATCGCCCATTCCCGTATTGACGCCGCGCAGCCGAAGATTTTGAAGGGCGGTAAATCGTGTATTGAAGCTGCCGGTCGATTCCTTGCGCATGAAATTCCAGCAGGTATAGTGCCGACAGGATGGGTCGGCCTCACTCCCAAAATCAGAGTTTTCGAGCGCAGATTGGAGCAGCGCAGCGCGCGTGTGTGTCTCCAACCTGCGTTCGCAGGACTTTGAAACACAACATGGGAGTACTCAACATGGCCAAGATGTATCGCGTTTATTCGATCATCGAGCGTCAAAAGCAGGACGACTACTGGCTCAACATCGGTGTGGCGTTTCCGCACGAAGATGGCAAGGGCTTCAACGTCTTGCTGCAAGCGCTTCCGATCCACGGCAACGGAAAGATCGTGCTGCGTGAGCACGAAGCGAAGGAGAATGAGGAGACCGAAGTGCCGAGCGCCGATGACCGCAGGGTCCCGTCGAACGGCCGCAGCGCAAACAGCGATCGCAGCGCATCCCGCAGCCCACCTCGCCGGTAGCGGCGTTGCCAACACCAAAGCCCCGAGCCCCACGGCAAGTGGGGCTCGCTCTTGGTTGCCATCACCAAGTGTTTTGCAGGCTGGTGCAGAAAAACCCACCTCGCGCAGGAAAAGTTGGTCTTAAAAGGACATTCATACCGACCAATTAAATTCCAACGGCCCCTAGCAGTACGAAGCGTACGACGATAGGTTATCTTTCTTGAGAGGGATCAAAAGAACGGTTTGTCAGCCCCCCTGAAACCGCCTTCGCTCTCAGTATGATTTTGGTGAGGATTCACGCAGACACTGAAAGCCCGGTCCTCAAGACCGGGCTTTCTACGTTATGCCGCGCCGCCGGCTGATCCGACCGCCGCGCCAAGCACGGATGATGCGACGAACATCATCGGAGACAATCCAATTCATCCGATGAACAAGAACGTAGAGTACCGGTAAAACAAACAGGGTGAGAAGAGTTGACGAGATAATTCCCCCGATCACCACCGTTGCCAGCGGTCGCTGCACCTCCGAGCCGGTCCCAACGTTGAAGGCCATTGGAATAAAACCCAAGCTAGCTACCAGGGCCGTCATCAGAACTGGCCGAAGACGGGTCAAGGCACCTTCCCAGACCGCATCGTCAATACTGTGACCCTTCTCCCGGAGCGACCGGATAAAGGAGATCATCACTACACCATTGAGAACGGCAACTCCCGATAGTGCAATGAAGCCGACTCCCGCCGATATCGACAAGGGCATATCGCGGAGCATCAGCGCAGCGACGCCGCCTGTCAGCGCCAGCGGCACGCCAGAAAACACAATCGCTGCATCCTTGAATGAACCGAACAAGCTGAAGAGAAGACCGAAGATCAGCAGCAGTCCGAGTGGCACAACAAGCTGAAGCCGCTTTGACGCCGAGATGAGGTGCTGAAATGTTCCGCCGTATTCAACCCAATAACTTGCTGGAATCTCGACTTTGGTTCTTACTTGGCTTTGCAAATCGGCCACGAAAGAGCCTAGGTCGCGCCCACGCACATTTGCGGTCACCACCACGCGCCGCTTACCATTCTCCCGGCTGATCTGATTCGGACCGACCAATGTTTGAATCGTGGCGACGTCTGCAAGCGGGACGAAGCTGCGGCCGGTTTCGGCGTTCCGTGCAGGCACGGGAATACGGATGCGTCCGATGTCATCGATTTTCGATCTCTGTTCCTCGGGAAGGCGAACGACGATGTTAAATCGCCGATCTCCCTCGAAGATGGTCCCGGCGACTGCGCCGCCGATCGACACCCGAACTACATCTTGAACATCGGTGAGGTTCAGGCCGAATCGCGCCATGGCCTTTCGATCGGGCGAAATCTGCAAGACCGGCAATCCGGTGATCTGCTCCACCTTTGCGTCTTGGGCACCCTCTACACCCGACAGAACGCCTTCGATGGCTCGCCCGATACGCAGAAGTTCGTCGAGGTTGTCGCCAAACACTTTGACAGCGACATCCGAGCGAACGCCCGAGATTAGCTCGTTGAAGCGCATTTGGATGGGTTGCGTGAATTCGTAGTTGTTTCCCGGAATCTGCTCCACGGCCGCTTGCATCTCAGCCACAAGCTTGAGTTTGGCTTTACGCGGATCCGGCCACTGGTCCCGCGGCTTCATGATAATGAAGGTGTCCGCTACGCTCGGCGGCATTGGATCAGTAGCGACTTCGGCAGTGCCGATCTTGGCGACAACTTGATCGACTTCCGGAAACTGCTTAATCCGCGCCTCCAGTGCCGTCTGCATCCGGATCGCTTGATTGAGGCCGGTTCCTGGAATTCGAAGAGCGTGGAGAGCGATGTCATTCTCATCCAAACTCGGCATGAATTCGGAACCGAGCCGGGTTGCCGCCCACCCGGACGCCATCACCAATATGGTAGCGACCGACAGCGTAATCCCTTTGGTGCGAAGCGCGGCTGCCAAGGCGGGGCTATAAGCTGCGCGCGCTTTGCACATCAGCCAGCTGTCTTTCTCGTTCACCTTTCCTGTAACGATCAGTGCGACCGCTGCAGGGACGAACGTCAATGAAAGAACAAGTGCCGCTGTCAACGCGACGACCACAGTAAATGCCATCGGGTGAAACATTTTTCCTTCTACGCCCGTCAAGGCGAAGATCGGTACATACACAATTGTAATAATGAGAATGCCGAACAAGCTTGGTTTGATAACTTCGGAAGCGGAAGTTTTCGCGAGCGCAAAGCGCTCATCGCGGCTCAACAACCGGCCAACCCGACGTTGCGCTTCCCCAAACCGCCTTAGACAGTTCTCTACGATAATGACGGCGCCGTCGACAATGAGGCCGAAGTCGAGCGCACCAAGACTCATAAGATTGCCGGAGACTTTGCCTTGCACCATCGCGGTAATGGTTAGCAACATTGAGAATGGGATCACTGCGGCGGTGATCAGAGCAGCCCTGATGTTGCCAAGAAGAAGAAACAAAACCACGATGACAAGAAGCGCACCCTCGGCCAAATTCTTCTCAACTGTCGCGACTGTGCGTTCGACCAACGCAGTGCGGTCATAGACGGGTTTTGCTATGACCACTGGAGGCAAAGCGCGATTGGCATCCGTCAGTTTGGCGGCAACCGCCTGGGCTACCGTACGGCTATTTTCGCCAATCAACATGAAGACGGTACCGAGCACGACTTCACGGCCGTTTTGCGTAGCAGCGCCTGTCCGTAACTCTTCGCCCAACAACACATCGGCCACGTCGCCGATTCGAATCGGCACGCCATCGCGTTGCTCAATGACGATATTGCGAAGATCATCAATTCCGCTCGCCTGGCCGATCACACGAACGAGACTTTGCTCCCCGTAGCGTTCGATATAACCCGCACCGACATTCGTATTATTGCGCTGCAAAGCGGTCACGAGATCGGTCATGGTTAGGCCGTAAGCCGAGAGCCGCTGCGGCCATGGCGTGACGTGATACTGGCGCTGAAATCCGCCGATGGTGTTGACTTCCGTTACACCCGGCACATTGCGCAGTTGTGGCCGGATCACCCAATCCTGCAAAGTACGGAGGTCCTCCGGCGTCCAAGCCGAGCCATCGGATTTGCGTGCACCTGCTTTCGGCACGACGATGTACATAAAGATTTCACCCAGCCCTGTGGCGATCGGGCCAGGTTTCGGGTCGATGCCTTCGGGCAGGTCAGACCGAACACCTTGCAGCCTTTCATTGACCAGCTGTCTTGCGAAATAAATGTCGGTCCCATCCCGAAAGATCACGGTGACTTGGGAAAGCCCATAGCGCGAAATCGAGCGCGTATATTCCATTCCGGGCAAACCGGCGAGAGCAGTTTCGATCGGGAATGTGATGCGTTGCTCGACTTCCAGCGGCGAGTAACCTTGCGCTTCCGTATTGATCTGCACCTGCACATTGGTGATGTCGGGCACGGCGTCGATCGGGAGGCGCTGAAAGCTCCATACACCCAACACCGCGAACCCCAGTACAGCGGCGAGTACGAGCCAGCGGTGACGGATCGATTGGCCAATGATGCGTTCAAGCATGTTGCGCCTCTCAATGATCGTGGGACGCGCCCGACTTTTCGATGTCGGCGCGGATGAGAAACGCATTGTCCGATACGTAGACTTCGCCTGGTTCGAGGCCGCCCAAGACCTCAGTCCATTCGGGCGTTTTGCGTCCAAGCTTGAGCATCCGCACTTCGTAGGTATTTTCGACCTTTGCGAACACTACGGTAAAGTCGCGAAAACGCTGAAGCGCGCGGGTCCGTACAGCAAGCGGTACGTTTTTCGAAGCGACTGTGACTAAACCTTCCACGGCCATCCCGGGTCGCCATACGCCGTCAGGATTCGGTAGTTCGGCGTAAATGGAGATGGTTTGGGTCGCGCGGTCTGCACTCGGCAAGAGCATCTTGATTTCCGACTTTGCCCGTTGCTCGCCAAGACCTCGTATCTCCACGGCTTGCCCGGCGTGAAGGCGTTCGGCATCACGGGGGAACGCAAAGAACGCGGCCTGCAGCTTGGTCACATCGTTAATGACGTAAATCGCTTGGGTGGTGACATCGCCCACATTGGCATTGCGCTCTACGATAACGCCGGAGATGGGTGCGGTGATCTGATATGTTCTCAAGCTGTCACTTGCTTCGACGTGAAGCAGGACTTCACCCTGTCGCACGGACTGACCGATAGCCTTGGTCATCTCGGTAATACGCCCGGCGTACCAGGCGCGGACTTCGGCACGGCCGTGCGGCTGGAGAACGACGCGTCCGGGAAGGTCAATGACTTCGTCAATGACGGCGGGGCCGGCCGCCTCAACCTTCACGCCTCCCGCTTCCGCCGCATCGGGAGTGATAGTCGTTCGTCCCTCATAGGATGCGTAGGTCCACGAATATGTTTTCTCCTGGTGCACTGCCGACACTTCGACATCGAAGGAGTGCGGTTCGCGCACGACGCCGTTGCCAAGCAAGAACTCGTCCTTGGGCATAAACTCAAATCGATCGACGCGACCGCCAAGGCGCTTCAAGGTCATCGTCAACTGAACCCGCCGCGGATCGAGTGGCTTGTTCTGCCAGAAGGCGTAGACGTGAAATTCCGGGTCCGTTCCTTCCTCAAAAATGGTAATCTCAACCGAGAAATTGCCAGAGCGCAGCAATCTGCCGCGGTGCGGACCGCGTTCGTATTCAGTCTCGGATACCTTGTGTTTCTCTTCATGCGTAGAATTGTGCTTGTGCGGTGCGTTATCACTGCAAAAAGCGAGTAGCAGCCCGACCGTGACCAAGAGCACCGGCGCATTCCATGCGCCTTTCATCCGGGTTGGATTCATTGGCGGCTTCCTTGACGCGCGTTCAGCCGGGCATGACGGCCGGTCAGCCGGCCTACCGTTGCGTTGTCCAGATGGAAACTCTTGAGGGCTTCAATTCGACGCAGCCGCGCGTCATTTAGTGTGCGCTGCGCATCGATGAATTCGATGTAGTTGAAAGCGCCGCGTTCAAGACCTTCGCGGACCAAGTGGACTGCCCGTTCGGCCTGCGGGATCACTTCCGATTGAATACGCCGAGCTTCGGTTGAACTCGCCAGCAGACGCGCTTGGAGACGTTTAAGTTCTCGCCTAAACGCGTTCTGTCCTGACGCGATGTCCAACTCAGCAGCCTTTCGCTCCTGCTCAGCTTTTTGGATGCTCCCCGAATTGTCGTCAAATATGGATAGCGGAATTGAGAGGCCCGCGATGACGGCGGAATCTCGGGTATCATTGAAATGCCGAACACCAATCCTAACACTAGGATCGGGAACGGCACGGGAACGCTCCAGGCGGATACGGGCTGTGGCCAGTTTACCTTCCGCTGCAAGAACAGCAACGTCGACATTGAAAACGTTGCCATCGATCGCAGCCACAGCGCTTTCAAAAGCGTTCGGGTCAATGTCGAAATCCGCCCGTCCTCGCCAATAGCTTGCAAGGTTGGCGCGGGCGATGCGCGCCGCCGCGCGCGCTTGATCGACCGTGATCTTTTCAAGAGCAATCTGAGCTTCAGCGCGCGATTGAATGTATAGCGGATCGCGTCCCGCCTGAGCTCGTCGCGCAATCTCGCCCTCAAGCTGCTGGGCGATTGCGAGGCGATCCTCTGCGACACGCAGTTGCGCCGTGGTGGCGACGACTTCTATCCACGCGATTTCGACTTCGCGCAGATGGTCAAGCACACGGACCGCTGCGCGGGCACGGGTCATGCCTAGCTCGGAGCGCGCGACGCCCGTTCGCGCAGCGCGCTTGTCCCCGAGTTCGATGGTTTGCTGAAGGAAGAACGTCGTTTCCGGACTCCTAAACCCTCGATAGGCTCCAGAGCCGCCGAAATTTTCTACTTCGACGCCAATCGATGGATTTGGCAGCCGACCCGCTTGGCTTACTCCCGCTTCAGCGCCTTGGATGCGGGCTCTAGCTGCCGGAACGGCGAAGCCGACGGCCAGCGCTCGTGACAGCGCGTTCTGCAGCGTCAACGGCTCTGCCGACGCGCTCGCTGGCATCAGGCAACAGGCGAGCACCAATAACGCGACGAGCGGCGCTCGACACGCACGTGTGCCCGCACCACAAAAGGTGCGCATTTGCATACAACAACCCCAAAGTTGAATAGTCCTAGTGGCCCGTTACGGGCTTACCCGATGCGATCGGAGCTATGCTTTGGGAGGGCGGTCTGGAGTAATTTGCCTGAGACCGGGGCCGGCCTCAGTTTCGGCTACCGGCAACGCAGCGGTCTTGAAATCGATCATTACCAAAGACGGGACCGTTTCCACCAAAACATTTGCTGCGGCATCCCCGGAATGGCTGTGCGAGACCGGATGCATAGGGCCGCCGGAGTGATCGCACACGTCCGCCGCGCCGACACAATAGTGAACCGTTCCGGCGAGCGGATTGGCGTCATGTTCAATCTCTAGCGCGTGTTCGATGCGATCCAAAGCAATCAGAGTTGACTGCAGGCAGACCATGCACGTAACCGCCACGCAAAGCATGGCGATTGCTCGGATCGTTCCTTTTGCCCGGTCAAACACGGGAACCTCCAAGCACATTTTAACCCAGCAAAAAAATCAGCGCAACGTGTGGGGCAACGCTGGCAAGTTCTGCGTCTATGTCGCGCCCTCCTTGCGCAATCTCTTATAGAGCGCCTCAACAGCATCGGAGAAATCTACGGACGGGGTTTCGGCGCAATGATTGCGCAAAAATTCAAGCTGCTTCAAAAGGGGAAATGTTGACGGATTCAAATTGAGACCTTCATCGACACCGACCGGCCTGCTGAGAAGAATTCCACTCATAAAACCTTGAGCCCATGCGAGATAGTCCCGTTGAATTCCGGGATTTGCCTTTGCATCGACTAGAAACTGGACACAGGTGGCCGCTCCCAACCCGACGATCTTGGCGGTGTTCGGTTGGGCCCCGGAACTCGAAAGCGGAATGAAGCAGAGCAGGATAACTCGACAAAAACGCGCTCTATCTTTGGCCCCCCTGAAAAATTCGCGCATTCTACTCATGGTTATATAAGCTACATTGTCGACAAAAACGCAGGCGAGGTGGATGTTGGCCGCAACGTTATTTCTTCAGGAAACTATGCTCGAAGGACAGATAGAACATGACTCCGTAGTCAGTTTTCGCATCCGTGAACTGAATCGGCGCGCCAACTCCTAAGACAAGCTGCCCCCCGGAAAGATTGAACGCATGGCGCACACCCGGTGAAATCGTAAACTTCTTTTCCCGCTCGATTTCGCGATCTGAGTTGACGCTTTCGGTTCTTTCCCCCAACGCCTCCAGCATCAAGTTAAAGTCACGCGTCACCGCGTAAACGACACTTCCTCCGAGCAGATAGCTGGTGGGCCGCTTGTCGAACACATCGAAGTAGGACGTGACGCCTGCATTCGCATGAAGCGTTACACGATCGCTGACGATCTTGCTAAACTGAAAAAGCACCTGATAACCAACGGAGCCGGTCCCAAGTTGCTTGTCCGAATTTCCTGATGGCAAAATTAAACTCACGCGGGGAGCGAATGCTGGCCCGCGGTCGCTTTCATACAAAGCCTGAAAGCGGTAATTCAGCGTTATGTCGCCAACGCCACTGAAGTGTTGTCCATCCGCTCGCAGCCACGAGTACGGGACTGTATAGGAGAACTGGTGAGCTTGAGTGCCAAGCGGCCACTCTTGTGTAAAGTTTAAAACCCAGTCCCGATTTTGATGCCGTAGCAGGGCGATATGCTGCACGACCCCAGGCTCTTGATTGTAGGCTTCCTCTATAAGGAATGAGTTGTCCTGAAGACCTTTAGCCAAGCGCTTGTCGGGCTCCTCCGCGGCAGCAGGCGACACACAAAGACCCCAAGCGATTGCCGCCCCTCCAATCACACAACCGGTTTTCATACCATCCTCACCAGCGCCACCCTCTAATACATTTGAAGCGTTGGCAACACCCTCCGTCCCGTGAAATTAGGCCGCGCTGACTGCGCTCTAGCGCCTAGGCGTGCGAATGTACAGGCAGCCCATCATGAGAGTGCGCCTCTATGCGATGGTGCGCCTCTCCTGATTGGTTGGCCGGATCGACGTGGATGACGACGAGCGACACGTAATTCAAATGGTGAAGCAATCGGTGGCGCACTTCAGTCGCGATGTTATGCGCCTGCGATATCGTTAGGCCGGCATCCACCGCAATATTGACTTCAGTGTGCAAGCGGTGGCCGAGCCATCGGGCACGAACATCCGTGACTTCTTTGACCTGCGCAACATGACCCGCCGCGTGACGGATTTCGTCGATCACATAGGGATCGACGCCGTCGAGCATGCGCGAGAAAATCTGCCTCCCACTCTGAATTACGATGCCGAAAATCGCTATGGATATGAGGAGGCCGATGATCGGATCGGCTAGCGGATAACCCAGCCATACGGCTACGGCGCCCGCCAGCACGGCAAGGCTCGTCCAACCGTCCACGCGCGCATGATAGCCGTCTGCGATCAAAGCGGCGCTGGCGATACGCCGCCCGACGCGAATGCGAAAAACTGCTACTGCTTCATTGCCGAGAAATCCCATAACCGAAGCACCGGCCACCGCCCAAAGATGGGTGATGTCCTGCGGGTGCAGAAATCGCTCGATGCTTTGATAGGCGGCAACGATGGCGCTAAACAGAATAATAAGAACAATCGTCACGCCAGCCAGATCTTCAACCCGGCCATAGCCGAAGGTAAAGCGGCTCGTCGGCTGCTTTCGCGCGAACAGGAACGCGATGCCGAGGGGAATTGCCGTCGCCGCGTCGCCAAAATTATGAATTGTGTCGGCGAGCAACGCGACGCTACCCGATATGAAGACCACCGCCAGTTGCAACACAGCGGTCGCCATCAGTGCGACGAACGACCACTTCACAGCCCAAAGGCCCTCAGCGGTCGTTGTAATCGACGCATCCACCACGCCATGCGTATGATTGTGATGGTGCCCGTGTCCGGCGCTGTGATGACCGCCGTGGCGATGGTGATCCATAAAATTCTCCCAATTATTGAGCTCTATCGCGCCGCGAGGAGCCATATCCCGAATAATATAATAGCCGCCGCGCTAGTCTGTTCCAAAATGCGGGTTATTCGCCCCCGCGCAATAGCAGTGCTTGCCATGAATTCGAGCATGCGCTCCCGCAAAAGAACGGTCGCAATTGCAAATGTCGCGATTGTTACAAGCATTCCCACCGCCATTCCGGCAGTCAGCAACAGCCCGGCGGCGACGATTTCATTGGTGACAGAATAGACCATAATGAAGGTCGTTAGCGGGCAAGGCACAAGGCCGGCGGCGAAGGCAAGCATGCGGCCATCGGCCGATGCCTTCTCGGGGTGCCGGTGACGCGCCGCGTTGTACAACAGCCAAGCGCCAATCGACACGATCAACAGCGCGCTCGCGGTTTCCAAAGCCGGCGCCCGGCCCGCGCCGCCGATTGTTTTTTGGAGCACGATAAAACCGGCGAGGACGAGAACCACAGCCGAGCCGACGTGGGCCAATAGCAAGATCGCACTCGCCGCAAGGCCGGAAACGACCTTGGCCGGCCGCCCGAAAAAATATGATACGAGCGCGATTTTCCCGTGCCCCGGCATCAGGGCATGGACGAATCCAAAAAGCGCAGCAATGAACATACCGGTAGTCAGCGAGGGCAGACTAAATTCGCCGCTCAACGTTTTCAGTTGGCTGCTCACTCCGCTGTAAAGCCAGTGCTGCAATTCAAACATCTATCGCCCGATCCTTCTCCATGCTATATGGAGCGGCATTCGGGCTGTCGACAACCGCCCGGTTAGCTGCCTCACAGCCAAGTGTTGTTTCACTTCTCCGTGGAGGTGAGACATGTCCGAGCGCAGCGCCGCTCCCCATTCAAGGTTCATTGCAGGCTCGCATGCCTCCCGAAATCTATTGGTACTCTACGCGGCGCGGGCCGCGCGGGGATTCGGCGATGGATTCGCCGTCATCATTCTGCCGGCTTATCTCGCCGAAATTGGATATGACCCGTTTCAGATCGGCATCGTAGCGGCGGCGGCGCTGCTTGGCACTGCCGCAATGACGCTTGCCGTAGGCTTTCTCGGTGGACGCCACGATTTGCGCAATCTCCTGCTGCTCGGCGCCATTCTGATGATCGCAACCGGCCTCGGCTTTCCTCAATCCGAGCACATCGGTTTTATTCTGCTCATTGCATTCGTCGGAACGATGAACCCTGCGACTGGCGATTTAGGTGTGCTGGTGCCGCTCGAACACGCCGCAATCGCGAAGGAAACGGCTGATCAAGATCGCACGAGCGCTTTTGCCCGGTATAGTTTGATTGGAGCATTAGCGACAGCAGCCGGCGCACTCGCGGCCGCGGCGCCGGACATATTGAACTCGCTTGGCTTTGAAAAAATTGCCGCGCTCAAGACTATGTTCTATGTCTACGCGGGTGTCGGGTTGATCGGCGCCGCGCTGTACGCGTGCCTTCCCAAAGCCAAACTACAGAAAACGGCAGCGCCATCCACCGCGCTCGGACCTTCGCGCAAAATTGTTTATCAGCTCGCCGCGCTTTTCAGCCTCGACTCATTTGCAGGCGGTTTCGCGGTTCAGGCGCTGGTCGCGCTATGGCTGTTCGAGCGCTTCGATTTATCGCTCACCGCCGCAAGCCTGTTTTTCTTCTGGTCGAACGTATTCACGGCGTTCTCCTATCCCGTCGCGGCGCGGCTGGCGAAGCGTTTTGGTTTGGTGAACACAATGGTGTTCACCCATATCCCATCGAGCCTTTGCCTTATCGCGGCGGCCTTCATTCCCAATCTGACAATCGTTCTTACGCTGTTGCTCATCCGGTCGGCGCTGTCCCAGATGGATGTTCCGACGCGCACGTCTTACGTCATGGCGGTGGTGACGCCAGCCGAACGCACCGCGGCAGCGAGTGTAACGGCGGTGCCGCGGAGTCTTGCCTCGGCGCTAGGTCCCGCGCTTGCGGGCGCCTTGATGAGCACGGCGGTCAGCGGGTTACCGTTTGTCATCTGCGGCGCATTGAAGATCGCCTATGATGTCGCGCTGCTTTTTTCATTCCGCCATATCAAGCCGCCGGAGGAGCAAATCCCCCGGGCTAACCACTGACCGGATCAGGAGCTTCCTATGCGAAACTTCGCGATCGCTATGCTGGTATTCTCTGTTTTTTGCAGCATTGGCATTGCAGCGCAGGCTCAACAATCGAGCAGTTGCAAACAGTGCGCCGACCAACGTCAAGCTTGCATGTCAAATTATTCGGAAAAGACCTGCAAGACCGAGTACGACATCTGCATGAAATCCTGCCAGCGAAAATAGCCAGCGGCAGAATTTCTAAGGGAGGTCTTCATGAGGAGAGTGCCCGCGGCGGCTGTAGTTCTTTGCATGACAGAGACGAGTTCAATTACAGATCAAGCAGATTTCACGAACGATGTGGTCGGCGCAGCGCCGAAAGGTTGGACCGCGACGATGACCGGCCGGGGCGATCCCAAGTGGACTATCGAAAAGGACGACAGCGCGCCGTCCAAATCCAATGTTCTGAAACAATCCGGTAAAGCCATCTATCCGCTTGCGCTCAAGGTTGGCACCAGTCTTCGGAATGGCTTTGTCGCGGTGAGTTTCAAAGCGGTCTCCGGCTCGGAGGATCGGGCCGGCGGACTCATCTGGCGGGCAAAGGACGCCAACAACTATTATGTCGTGCGCGCCAACGCACTCGAGGACAACGTCGTCTTGTACAAGACAGTCAACGGAGTGCGCAGTTCGCTCGATATCGTCGGGCGAAAAGGTGGATACGGCGTCAACCTGCCGGTACCAGCCGGGAAATGGCATAGGTTGCGCGTCGACTTTGCGGGAAGCCGGTTCAAAGTCGTCTTCAACGGCAACCCGATTTTTGAAGTCGAGGACGGGATTTTTTCCGAAGCCGGTCAGGTTGGTCTCTGGACCAAGGCTGATAGCGTGACCGTTTTCGATGAATTCTCGTACGGGGCGGCGAGATAGCCAACCGTGCTTTGGCGTGACGGATGTGGGGGAAGGAACCCTCGGCCTCGACTGACGAAGAGCTTGACCCCTCCTATCGTTCCGGACGCATCGATGCCTAGGCGGTGCCTAGAATGCCAGGAATTTTTGCTATGTATTGGAGCGGGCGAAGGGAATCGAACCCTCGTATGCAGCTTGGGAAGCTGCCGTTCTACCATTGAACTACGCCCGCACTCGCAAAGCATAACGAAGCGCGGCCTGCCTGATCAACTCTTGAAATGCTTGGAGAGCTTCAGGCTCTGCGCCTGATAATTTGAGCCTATCCCGGAGCCATAAAGCTTCTCCGGCCGCGCCAGCATTTTTTCATACACCAGCCGCCCGACGATCTGCCCGTGCTCCAGTATGAACGGCACCTCGCGCGAGCGCACTTCGAGCACCGCGCGCGCGCCCTTGCCGCCGGCGCCGGCATAGCCGAAGCCGGGATCGAAAAATCCCGCATAGTGCACGCGGAATTCGCCGACCAGCGGATCGAACGGCACCATCTCGGCGGCATAATCTGGCGGCACCTGCACGGCTTCTTTCGATGCAAGTATGTAAAATTCATTGGGATCGAGAATGAGGCTCTTGTCGGCGCGCGCCATCATCGGTTCCCAGAATTCGCCGACCGCATAGCCGGCGCGGCGATCCACGTCGATCAATCCGGTGTGACGCTTGGCGCGGTAGCCGACCAGCCCGCCCGGGCCGATGCCGGAGAGATCGACGCCGACCGCGATGCCCTCGCTCACATCCGCGTTGGGGGCATCGACCAACCGCTCGCGCGCATGCAGCGCGCGTAAGCCTTCGGCGTCGAGCAGCGCGTGGCCGCGACGGAAGCGGATTTGCGAAAGCCGCGAGCCTTCGCGCACCAGCACCGGGAATGTGCGCGGGCTGATCTCGGCATACAGCGGCCCGTGATAGCCGGCGCGGATACGGTCGAAGCCGCGCGTGCCGTCGGCGATCACGCGGGTGAACACATCTAACCGGCCGGTGGAGCTTTTTGGGTTTGCGGCGGCGACGATGTCGTCCGGCAGCGCGAGACTTTCCAGCAGCGGCACGATGTAGACGCAGCCGGTTTCCAGCACGGCGCCTTCGGTGAGCGCGACTTCGTGCAATTTGAGCTCGTCGATGCGCTCGGCCACCGTGGTTTGCGGCCCGGGCAGGAAGCTCGCGCGCACGCGGTAGGCGACTTCGCCAAGCCGCAAATCGAGGCTTGCCGGCTGGATCTGGTCGGGCGCGAATTCGGCCGACGGCAGAATGCCGCCGGCATCCGCCAGCGCCGCGATCATGCGGTCGGGCAAAATGCCTTTGTCTTCTGCGGCGAAAGTGAGCGGCACGGGATTCCGACTCCTCTCCGTCATCCTGAGGTGCGAGCAAGCGCAGCGAGCGAGCCTCGAAGGATGACGGCTCAAGTCCAATCGATCTAACCCGATGGCCACCTTGACGGAAAGAGAGGCCGGGCGTAACAATCAATTTATCCCGTGGTCATTTGAGCCGGCCGGCTTGCAGCCACGTTAAATAAATCGCTAAAAGGCCGGGGACGCGTGGACCCGGCTGAGGATATTTTCCCGGCCGGTTTTTTGTTGGCCATTAGGAGGCCCACATGTCCGCGTCCGCCAAATCCGCCCTCAAGCGGAAATACCGCCCCGAGACCCTGCTCATCCATGCCGGCACGCTGCGCTCGCAGTTCGGCGAAACCTCGGAAGCTTTGTTTCTCACCCAGGGCTTCGTCTACGACAGCGCCGAGCAATGCGCCGCGCGCTTCAAGGGCGAGGAGCCGGGCTATCTCTATTCGCGGTTTTCCAATCCCACCGTGAACATGTTCGAGACGCGCATGGCGGCGCTGGAAGGCGCCGAATCCGCGCGCGCAACGGCGAGCGGCATGGCGGCCGTCACCGCTTCGCTGATGGGCCAGCTCAAGGCCGGCGATCACGTGGTCGCGGCCAAGGCGCTGTTCGGGTCGTGCCGCTGGGTGGTGGAGGACTGGCTGCCGCGCTTCGGCGTCGCCTCCACACTGGTCGACGGCATCAAGCTCGACCAATGGAAAAGCGCCGTGCGGCCGAACACCAAGGTGTTCTTTCTTGAATCGCCGACAAATCCGACGCTCGAGGTCATCGACATCGCCGAGGTCGCCAAGATCGCGCACGATGCCGGCGCCAAGCTCGTCGTCGACAACGTGTTCGCCACGCCGCTGTTTCAGAGCCCGCTCGCGCTCGGCGCCGACTGCGTGGTCTATTCCGCAACCAAGCACATCGACGGACAGGGCCGCTGTCTCGGCGGCATTATTCTCTCCACCGAGAAATTCATCCAGGACCACATACATCAGGTGTTGCGCCAAACCGGCCCGTCGATGTCGCCTTTCAACGCCTGGGTGCTGCTCAAGGGCCTGGAAACGCTTTCGGTGCGCGTGCACCGGCAGACCGACACCGCCGGTGTCGTTTCCGCTGCGCTGTTCGGACATCCCAAGCTCGCGCGGCTGATCTACCCCGGCCGCCCGGATCATCCGCAGGCGGCGGTCATACGCAAGCAGATGCGCGCCGGCTCCACGCTGGTCGCATTCGAGATCAAGGGCGATCAGAAAGCGGCGTTCCGCTTTCTCAATGCGTTGCAGCTCACGCGCATCACCAACACTCTCGGCGATGCCAAGAGCCTGGTCACCCATCCGGCAACGACGACGCACCAGCGGCTGACGCCCGAGGCGCGCGCCGAACTCGGCATCTCGGACGGATTGGTGCGCTTCTCGGCCGGGCTCGAACACCCCGACGACATCGTCGAGGACTTGCTGGCGGCGCTCGAAGCGGTGTGAAAAATCGCCGCGCTCAGCGCGGCTGCGAACCGGCCAAAGCCGAAGCGACCGGCCGCGTCGCCGCCTCGGCGATGGCGACGCCGAGCGCCTTGGCGAGACAGCCGTAGCTCCAGTCGTTCATGTGCAGGCCGTCGGACGAGATGAATGTTTCGAACGAAATGCCTTCGGCCTCGCGCCATTTGCGCATCAGCGCGAAACGCTGGAACAGATCGACGTTTTCCTGCTTGGCGGCGGCCGAAATCAGGCGAACCATGCCTTCGGCGTCAGGTTTGGCTATCACCTTCGGAGCAAATTGCGGATCGATCAAAACCACGTCGGCGCCGAGCGTTTTAAGCCGGCCCACGCCCTCGCGGATGATTGCGCCGTGCGGCGACAGCGGATGGTCGCGCAACACCGAATTGGTGCCGACCTGCCACAGCACGAGATCGGGCTTTTCCGGAAACACGCTTTGATCGAAACGCGCGAGCATGTCGCGCGCTTCCTCGCCGTTGACGCCGCGGTTTATGACCGTGATCGCCTGGCGCGGGAAATGCCGCTTCAATTCGGCGGCGAGCCGGTTGGGGTAATTGGCGGCGGGCGAACTCGCGCCTGCGCCGGCGGTGGAAGACGAGCCGATGGCGACGATGGTGATCGGCTCGCCGGTGGCAAGCCGGTGTGAAACCTTGGTCAGCGGATGAGTCAGCCGGGCGAGATCGGCCGGCACCTTGCACGGCGGCGCGCCGCCATCGGCGTGGGCGGGCAACGCCACGGCGAAGGCGCCGAGCAGGGCCGCAAATGCGAGCGATCCCCTCGCAAGTTTCGATCGACTATAACGCGGCAAGGTGTATGTCCCGGCCCCAGTTAACGAATATCCAGCGGCAACTGGCCACCGGGCTTGGCTGCCTCGACAATGAGGTCGGCGAGCAGCCGGGCAATGCAATCGTGTACCCGCTCGGCGGTGTCAAGCTTTTTTGTCACGGCGTAGAAGTCGAAAGTGCCAAGTTCCGCCCATAGTTTCATAATAGTGAAGCGATCGAACAATAGAGCCTCATGTTGCAGCGCAACCCAGCGCATGTTTTCAATGTATATACCCAGTGCGATCATTGATTCAGTGCGCGGGCTATATTGCATATTCATCAGAATACTATCGGCACCTGCCGCCCTGGCGTTGCCGATCCCGCTCGACAGCGATGTATTGAAGATATCCGGATCGACGCTGCGGACCGCATCGACGGTTCCGGTCTGCCAGATCATCAGCGCAGGCTTGGCTGCCGCAAGCGCCGGCTTGATCGCAACCGCCATGACATCGGCGGGGCGACCGGCCTTCACATCGGTCGTCACTTTCACGGTCACGCCCGGCAATTTTTCCGTGAGCGCATTCTGCAGGCGCGCCGGGTAGGCCTGCGCGGCACCGTTGGCGCCTGGCAGAATCGATGAGCCCGCACCGACCACCAGGATGTCGAGACGTTTCTTCGCCAGCGCCTTGGTGACTTCCAACAAGGGGAAGCTGGCGTCGATCTGGTTCTCGGCAATGCGGCATTCGGCCGGCGTTTCGGCCAAGGCCGGACCCGGCCACAGCAACACGCCGAGAAATATCGTAACGAGTGTCTTCATGACCCGCCCCCGGCAAGATCCGCCTGGACAAATGGCGGACGCTGCCCCGACCCCTTACGTTCGATATTTTTATACCACGCCAGCAGGGCCGCCGCCCCCACCATGAAGGCTATGCCTAACGCACTGACGAGAATCTGCATAAATATGCGGTTTGAGACTTCGGTGAATACGAAATGCGCTGCGAATGAAAGAAAAACCCCAAAGCAGAAGGTTTCCAGCGAATGCTGCCCGCACACGATCGCCGGCCAAAAAATACGGGATTTCAGGGCCGGCCAATTGCGCGGAACGAAATGCATCGTGATCACAGCCAGCGCAAGGAAATGCGCAATGCGCAGCACGTCGAGATTGATCTTGTCGATCGGGTAGATCAGTTCGCTGACCAGCTTCGGCACATAAATGCCGAACCGCGGGATGTGCCAGGTGAGCGCGATGCCAAATGCGAACAGCAGATAGACGGCGGCGAAGCCGATCACGACCGGCGAAGTGAGCCAGCGGCCGAGGCGCTGCGCCCCGCCAAGCGCGCACCAGGCCCCGAACACGAACAAGAGCTGCCAGGCATAGGGGTTAAATACCCAGCTTCCGCTTGGGTAACTCGAAAAATTCCAGCCGAACCACCACATCAGCGCGTAAAGCCCGCCCGAGGCCACCAGCGCCAGCGATGCGCTGCGCAACAACAGCCACAATATCGGCGGGAACCACGCCAGCAGCACGATGTAGAGCGGCAGCACGTCCATGTTGACCGGCTTGAATTTGAGCAAGAGCGCCTGAAGAATGGTGACGTCCGGCTGCTTGAGAAAATCGAGGATGCCCATTTCCTCGCCATAGAGCGGATTATCGAAACTCTGTGCGATGTAGGCGATCTCGGCCAGGTAGATGGCAAACAGGAAGATGTGCGCCACGTAAATTTGCCATGCTCTTTTCCACACGCGCGCCGCGGCCACGACAAATCCGCGCTCGCTCATCGCCTTGCCGTAGACGAAGGCGGCGGTAAAACCGGAGATGAAGACGAAGATTTCGGTGGCGTCGCTGAAGCCGTAATTGCGGATTGTAATCCAGCTCACCGCATTGGACGGAATGTGATCGAGAAATATCAGCCACAGAGCAACGCCGCGGAACAAATCGAGCCGCAGATCGCGCTCGGCCACAACCGCAGAGGATATGCGCGGCGTTTCTTTCATGCGGATATTCGGCCATAATCCATAGTCAAGGCTATAGCATGTACCGCGCCGTTACCCGCAAGATCGAGGTCACCGTGACCCCCCGCTTCCTGTCCGAGCGGTCGTCACCCAACAACAGCTATTTTTTCTGGGCTTATACCATCGACATCGTCAATCTCGGACAGGAAACGGTGCAACTCAAAACCCGGCATTGGCGCATCACCGACGCACTTGGACGGCTGCAAGAGGTCAAGGGAGCAGGCGTGGTCGGCGAGGAACCGCTGCTCAAGCCCGGCGCGTCGTTCGAATATACCAGCGGGGTGCCGCTGCCGACGCCGTCCGGCTTTATGACCGGGACATATGGCATGGTCACGCAATCCGGCGAACATTTCGATATCGAAATTCCGAGCTTCTCGCTCGACTCGTCCTATGCCGAGCGCACCATCAATTGACCGGTAGGCAGCCTTCGAACCTGCCAAGCGCGGCGCGCGGCAGGATTGCGAGCACAGCGCCGGCTTGCGCGAAATCCTGCACGGCTTCGACACGCGCCTGCGGCAACGCGACGCAACCGCCGGTGCTGTTCTTCTCCGGCAGGCGCACATGGATGAAGATGCAGGAGCCGGCGCGGGCGCGCGCGTTCGTGGGATAATCGACGAACAATCCGCTGCGATATTCGGGCACGCGCCACATGTTTTCGCCGTGCACTTTCCATCCCACCTTCGCGCGCGAGGCGATGGTGTTGTAGGCGGGCGATTGCGGATCGTCGATGCATGTCGTGCCTTCGGTCAACTGTGTGTAGCCGGCACGACCCGACGGCAAGATTCCGAAGCTTTTTCCGATGCGATAGATGCCAGCCGGCGCGCGCTTGTCGCCCTCGACCTTCAACGGTTCGCCCTTGCGCGAAAACGTACGGAAGAAATACGACCAGGCTATCCCGTTTCTGCCGACCAGCGCAGGCTCGGCCAGCGCAATCGGGCGCCAGGGATCGCCCGGCGTGGCGCGCTCGAAAAGTTGCGCCGTCGCCTCCCGCGTTGTCATATTCTCGGCCGTCACCAGCATGAGGCGCCGTGCATCGGAAAGCGGCGCGGGGCAGCTTTGCGCCAGCGCGGATACCGGCGCCAGACATGCAGCAAGGGCAAGAACCGCCGCTTGGATTTTCACCATCATGCGATTCACGTGGCCGGATCGGGCGAAGCCACGGCGTCTGCGACCTCGGCCGGCGCGAACACATGGGCGCTGCTGCAGAACTCGCAGGTCACGGAAATTTTCCCGTTCTCTACCATGTGATCGCGGTCGTCCTGCGAAAAGCTGCGCAGCATCGCCTCGACACTTGCGCGCGAGCACGAGCACTCGGCATGCACCGGCGCGCTGCGGAATACCCGCACGCCGGGTTCATGAAACAGACGATAGGTCAATTGCTCGCTGGAGACCGCCGGATCGATCAGCTCGATATCTTCGACGGTCGACATAACCGCGCGGCCTTGCGTCCAGGCGTCATCCTCCGTGACCGTATGGATCTGCGCACTTTCCGGCGCATCGCCGGGATCGAGATCCGGCTGGCGCGCACGCTCAAGCCCCTTCGGCAAAAATTGCAAAAGTATGCCGCCGGCGCGCCAGCGATGGCGCGGGCCGCCGTTGCCCGCGCGCAATTCCTCGGCGACCGCGAGCCGCACCCGCGTCGGGATTTGTTCGGAGCGCAGAAAATATTCGTGCGCGGCTTCCTCCAGCCCGCCGCCTTCAAGCGCCACCAGGCCCTGATAGCGGTTCATGTCCGCGCCCTGGTCGATGGTCATGGCGAGATGTCCGCGGCCGAGCAACGCGCCGCCCCCGGCTTGCCCCGACGCGATCGCCGCCGCGACGCCGGCCGCATCGAAGCGCGCGCAGGCGCGCATCTTGCCGGGCGTGGTGAAATCGACGACCAGCATGCGCACCGGTCCGTCGGTTTGCGTCTGCAGGATGAAGCGGCCGTCCATCTTCAGCGCCGAGCCGAGCATGATCGCAAGCACGACGGCTTCGCCCAGAAGCTTCGCCACCGGCGGCGGATACTCGTGGCGCGTGAGGATATCGTCGACGGCCGGCCCCAGCCGTACCACCCGGCCGCGCAAATCGAGCGCGGCGACCTCGAACGGCATGATGGTGTCATCGGCGGTCGTTGCCGCCGGCGCCCGGGTAGGGATGGCAATGTCGGGACGGTTCATGTTGAGGTTCATTTAGGAGCTGGTGCGGCAATTGCGAGTCTGAAGCAATTTGGGGCGGCTATCGCGCGTCCACGTGCAGGCACCAGGCCAGAATACCCTTCTGCGCGTGCAGGCGGTTTTCCGCCTCGTCGAACACCACCGATTGCGGTCCGTCGATCACCTCGTCGGTGACCTCCTCCCCGCGATGGGCGGGCAGGCAATGCATGAACAGCGCGTCCGGCTTGGCCTTGGCCATCAACCGGGCGTTGACCTGATAGGCCCGCAGCAGATTGTGGCGATGATCGATGCCTTCGCGATCGCCCATCGACACCCAGGTGTCGGTGACGACGCAATCGGCGTCCTTCACCGCCGCTTCCGGATCGCTGCCGATGATGATCGCGGCGCCGGATGTCTTCACCCAGTCCATCAGCCATTTCTTCGGTCGCAGTTCCGGCGGCGTCGCCACTTTGAGTTGGAACTCGAACCGGTCGGCCGCATGCATCCAGGAGGCCAGCACGTTGTTGGCATCTCCGGTCCACGCCACCGTGCGGCCGCGGATGGGCCCGCGTTTTTCTTCATAGGTCATCACGTCGGCCAGCACCTGGCAGGGGTGCGAGCGGCGCGTGAGCCCGTTGATCACCGGCACGGTTGCGTGGCGCGCAAGTTCCGCCAGCGCGTCGTAATCGAGAATGCGGATCATGATGGCATCGACGTAGCGCGAGAGCACACGCGCGGTGTCGGCGATGGTCTCCCCGCGGCCGAGCTGCATCTCCTGCCCGGTCAACAGGATCGCCTCGCCGCCGAGCTGGCGCATGGCGACATCGAAGGACACGCGCGTGCGGGTCGAGGGCTTGTCGAAGATCATCGCCAGCGTCTTGCCGGCAAGCGGATTTGTGCCCGCGTCGCCTTGCTTGCGGCGCGCCTTCATGGCGCAGCTCGCTTTGAGCATGCCGTGGAGATCGTCCTTCGGTATGTCGGTGAGGTCGAGGAAATGCCGCAGGCCGTTGGCGCCCATCAGCCTGCCCCCTGCTTGCGTGCGAACTCATGCGCTCGTGCGAGCCGCGTGCAGGCGCGGTCGATGCGCGCCACCGCCTCGGCAATTTCGTCCTCGCTGACGATCAGCGGTGGCAACAGCCGCACGACATTGTCGCCGGCGGCGACCGTAATCATTTTTTCAGCGCGCAATTCGTCCACCAGTTCGCCTGCCGGCGGGACCGCGCGCAGGCCGATCAGCAGTCCCTCCCCGCGCACTTCGGCGATCACCGAGGCATGGCGGTCTTTCAACTCGGCAAGTCTCTGTTTGAGCAACAGCGCCGAGTGGCGCACCCGATCGAGAAAGCCCGGCTTGAGCACCACGTCGAGCACAGCGTTGCCCACCGCCATCGCCAGCGGATTGCCGCCGAAGGTCGAGCCATGGGTTCCGGCCGTCATTCCCTTGGAAGCTTCCGTGGTGGCGAGGCACGCGCCGACCGGGAAACCGCCGCCCAGCGCCTTGGCGATCGCCATGACGTCCGGGGTAATTCCCGTGCGCTCATAGGCGAACAGGTCGCCGGTGCGGCCGATGCCGGTCTGCACCTCGTCGAACAGCAGCAGCAGGCCGTGCTGATCGCACAACTGGCGCAGCGCGCGCAGGAACGGCAAGGGCGCCACCCGCACGCCGCCTTCGCCTTGAACCGGCTCGATCAGAATGGCGCCGGTCGCAGGACCGATGGCGCGCTTGACCGCATCGAGATCGCCGAACGGCAGCTGATCGAAGCCGTCTACCGGCGGCCCGAAGCCTTCGAGATATTTCTTCTGCCCGCCGGCCGCGAGCGTCGCCAGCGTGCGGCCGTGGAACGCGCCCTCGAAGGTGATAATCCGAAAACGTTCGGGCTTGCCATTCGCCGACTGATACTTGCGCGCCATCTTGATCGCGCATTCCATCGCTTCGGCGCCGGAATTGGTGAAGAACACCGTGTCGGCGAAGCTCGCCTCGCACAGCCGTTCCGCCAGCCGCTCGCCCTCCGGAATGCGGTACAAATTTGAGACGTGCCAAGCTTTTTGCGCCTGCGCGGTCAGCGCCGCGACCAAATACGGGTGCGCGTGACCGAGCGCGTTGACGGCAACGCCGCAGGTGAAGTCGAGATAACGCTCGCCGTCGGTCGAGATCAGCCAAGCGCCCTCGCCCCGCTCAAAGGCGAGATCGACGCGGGCATAAGTTGGCAGCACATGCGAAGTCACGGTCCACCCGTCCAAACGAATTCGCGAATTAACGCGAATAAACTAACGCGAATAATATGCCGAAATGAAATGTGCCGCCTCGCCGGGCGGCACATTCGAACATTCTAAATCCGGGCCCCCGCCTGTCAACACGGCCGAAACCGGGGCCGGGCCGACTCAATTATGCCGCAACTGCCGATTCTAAAGGAACATGTGGACGCAATGCCTCTACATCTTGCGTGCGAGTCACTCGATATTGTAGCGTTTTGGAGCGTCTAGTACGACATCTCGTGCGGCGGACTGCCCTTTAGTTCAATCCTGAAGCGTAAGCGTTCGGAGCCTATTGGCGCCAGACGACGGGGCTCGATTCCGCCAAGGGCCCCAGGTGCCAGAAAGCACCGTCTAGGGAGAACCTTATGAGCTGGACAGACGAACGGGTCGAGCTGCTGAAGAAATTGTGGGCGGACGGCCTTTCGGCCAGCCAGATCGCGGGCGAGCTCGGCGGCATTACGCGCAACGCCGTGATCGGCAAGGTCCACCGTCTCGGCCTGTCCGGGCGCGCCAAGAGCCCCTCCTCGACTTCCCCACGGCCGCGCAAGGCGCGATCGTCCTCGCACATGCTGCGGGTGTCGCGGAACTCGATGCGCGGCAATACCGCGCTCGCCTATGACTACGACAACGAGCCCGAGCCCGAGCTGATCGAAAAGCTTATCCCGGTCGAGCAACGCCGCACGCTGCTGGAACTGACCGAGGCCACCTGCCGCTGGCCGGTCGGCGATCCGGGCAGCCCGGAATTCTTCTTCTGCGGCGGTCAGACCGCCGGCACCGGCCCCTATTGCAGCCACCACTCCCGTGTTGCCTATCAGCCGCCCAGCGAGCGGCGGCGAGACCGCGACCGGCGCCCGCCGTTTCGCAACTAGAGTCTGATCTGCTCCGATTGAATCGGAGCCCGGCTCTATCTTTTTGTTGAGCATGATCTTTTCCGAAAACCGGTTCCCACTTTTCGGGATCATGCTCTAAATTGCTTTCCCGAAGCGATCGTCGAAGGCGTAGCCCGAGCCGCGCACGGTGCGAATGGGATCGCGCTGCTGCCCGCGGTTGAGTGCCTTGCGCAGCCGCCCGACATGCACATCGACGGTGCGCTCGTCGATATAGATTTCGCTGCCCCACACCCCGTCGAGCAATTGCTCGCGCGAAAAAACCCGGCCGGGCCGCTCCATCAGGAATTCCAGCAGGCGATATTCGGTCGGACCGAGATCGACCGCGCGGCCGGTGCGTGACACGCGCTTTTTCTCGCGATCGAGCTCGATTTCGCCGATGACAAGCACCGCGGCGACACGCTCGGGATTGGCGCGGCGCAACAGCGCACGCACGCGCGCGAGCAGTTCGGGCACCGAGAACGGCTTTACGATGTAGTCGTCCGCGCCGGTGGCGAGCCCGCGCACTTTCTCGCTTTCCTCCCCGCGCGCGGTCAGCATGATGATCGGCAGGGTCTTGGTTTCCGCCCGCGCGCGCAGCCGGCGGCAAAGCTCGATGCCGGAAAGGCCGGGCAGCATCCAGTCGAGCACGATGAGATCGGGCGTGCGCTCCTTCAGCTTGGTGTCGGCCTCGTCGCCGCGCGCGGCGGTTTCGACCTCATATCCTTCCGCCTCAAGGTTGTAGCGGAGCAGCATGGCGAGCGGCTCCTCGTCCTCGACGATAAGGATACGGGCGGTCATGCGCGTGCTCGTTATCCGTCGGCGGCTGTGCGCAGCGCGGTCAGCGTCGTGGTGTCGCCCTTCGGCCGCTTGTCCGCGATCTGCCGGCCTTCGATCATATAATGCACGGTCTCCGCGATGTTCGTGGCGTGGTCGCCCATGCGCTCGATGTTCTTGGCGCAGAACATCAGATGTATGCAGAACGTGATGTTGCGCGGGTCTTCCATCATGTAAGTGAGCAATTCACGGAACACCGATGTGCATACCGCGTCGATCTCCTCGTCGCCCCGCCACACTGCCATGGCCTTGCTGACGTCGCGCCGCGCATAGCTGTCGAGCACCATCTTCAACTGGCCAAGCACGAGGTCGGCCATGTGCTCGACCCCGCGGATCAGTTTCGGCGGCGGAAATTCGCTGTTGAGCGCGATCACCCTTTTGCCGATGTTCTTGGCCAGATCGCCGATGCGCTCAATGTCGGCGGCAAGCCGCAGCACGCCGACGATCTCGCGCAGATCGACCGCCATCGGCTGGCGGCGGGCGATGGTGAGCACCGCCTTTTCTTCGATCTCGCTTTGCAGCGCGTCAATGCTGGCGTCGAGTTGCGTCACGCGTTGCGCCAATGCGGTGTCGCGCTTGGCCAGCGCATCGACGGAATCGGCAATCTGCTTTTCGGCGAGCCCGCCCATTTCGGCGACCATGCGCGCGAGGTCCTGCAGGTCGCTGTCGAACGCTTTCGCGGTGTGATCGGGCATTTTTGTCGTCCTTAAATTCACATACGGGCCTAGCCAAAGCGGCCGGTGATGTAATCCTGCGTGCGGCTCTCTTTGGGCGTCGTGAATATCGTTGTGGTTTTGTCGAATTCGACCATGCATCCGATATGCATGAATGCCGTATAGCTTGAGATGCGGGCCGCCTGTTGCATGTTGTGGGTGACGATAACGATCGTGACCGAGGGCGCGAGTTCCGCCATCAGTTCTTCGATGCGAGCTGTGGCGATTGGGTCAAGCGCCGATGTGGGCTCGTCAAGCAGCAGCATTTCGGGATCGGGGGCCAATGCACGAGCGATGCAAAGGCGTTGTTGCTGCCCACCCGAGAGGCCGTAAGCCGAGGTCCGCAAACGGTCCTTGACCTCGTCCCACAGTGCGGCTTGCTTCAGCGCCTGCTCGACCCGCTCATCGACAATCGACTTCTTGCGGATACCGCGCACCCACAGACCCGCCGCGACGTTGTCGTAGATCGGTTTAGGAAACGGATTGGGTTTTTGAAATACCATGCCGATCTTCAGTCGAACCAACATCGGATCCACTTCAGGTGAAACGATGTTGATTTGTTCGGGATAGAGAATCACCTCGCCCTCGTAGCGATTGCCGGGATAAAGATCGTGCATGCGGTTGAGGGCTCGCAGCAACGTGCTCTTGCCACAGCCGGAAGGTCCGATCAGCGCCGTCGCCTTCCGGTCATGGATCGGAAAGCTGACATCAAACAGCGCCTGCTTCTCACCATAGTAAAAACTGAGATTGACGACGTGGGCCCGCACCGGCCCATCGATATGAGCATCGGCTGGTTTAGTCGGGATCGACGCATCCATGACGGACCTCTGGGAGATGTTCACCTTGAACTCCTGCGGATTCGATAGCGGATGTAAATCGCGAGGCCGTTCATCAACAGCGTCATGGACAGAAGAATGACACCCGTGGCAGCCGCGGCCACGTGAAAACCCGCCTGAGGACGGGATATCCAATTAAACATTTGGATTGGCATCACCGTGTAGGGCGAATTCAGCCAATCGAAGTTGACGAACGGAAACGTATCCTGGAGCGGCGCTGGCGGCAGGAAGGCGATGAAGGTAAGCGCGCCGATGGTGATGATGGGAGCCGTTTCGCCGATCGCGCGCGACATGCCGACGATCACTCCCGTCAGGATGCCGGGCCTGCCAGCCGGCAACAGGTACATCCAAACAGCCTGCCACTTGTCAGCACCCAACCCAAAAGCCGCTTCGCGAGTTTCCAGAGGGATGCTGCGCAGGGCTTCGCGGGTAGCCACGATGATGATCGGCAAAATTAGAAGAGCGAGCGTCATGCCGGCGACCAAGATGGTCTGACCAAGCCGAAAAATCTGCACGAACAGCCCGAGTGCCAGCAGGCCGTAGATAATCGAGGGCACACCGGCGAGATTGGTGACGTTGATCTCAATAATATCGGTCAGCCAGTTTTTCGGCGCGTATTCTTCGAGGTAGACGCCCGCCGCGACCCCGATCGGGATCGCCAGCATGGCGGTTGCCGACATCACCAGGGTGGTGCCGACCCAAGCCGAGAGAATTCCGGCCTGTTCCGGCCGCCGCGATGGATAATTAGTGAGGAATTCGCCGCTAATACGCGGCACGCCATCGATCATGAAATCCAAGACCAACGCAAATAGCGTGGCCATGACAACGACGAGCACCACAAACCCAATAATCGCAAAGCGCAAGTCCTGCCGATTGGCCTTCGTAACAAGGGCCTGCTCATCGATCTTGCCGGTGACGGGATTGACAGTTTCGGTGCTCATGACGTTTCCCGCTCAATAGATTTCGCGATATTTTTTGCGCAGCCAGAAAGCGATCAGATTGAAGACCAATGTCATCAGGAACAGCGTAAGCCCTGCGACGAAGATCGTCAGATAGGCCAGGGAATTGTGCGGCAGATCGCCGAGGCTGATCTGCACGATGTAGGCTGTGATGGTCGCGGCCCCTTCAAGCGGGTTGAGCGCGATCTTGGCTTGCTGGCCTGCGGCGATAGCGACCACCATGGTTTCGCCGACTGCGCGGGACATCCCAAGCAGATAGGCTGCGGTCACTCCGGAAAAAGCGCCCGGTATGACCACGCGCACTGCCGTCTGATAACGGGTAAAGCCAAGGGCAAAAGCGCCCTCACGAAGCGAATCGGGAACAGCGCGCATCGCATCTTCGGCGACGGACACGATATAGGGCAGGATCATGATCCCTATCACAATGCCCGGCACGAGCAGATTGAACCCTGAAAGATTCGGAATGAATGTCTGAAAAATCGGCGTCAGAAAAAACAGGGCAAAATATCCAAATGCCACGGTCGGTACACCAGCCAGCAATTCAAGGATCGGTTTGATGATCTCGCGCGTCCGGTGGCGGGCAAACTCACTCAGATAGATCGACAAAATGGTGCCTGCTGGTACGGCGACCGCAAGACCGATAAGGGTCGTCATTAACGTGCCGGAGACCAGCGTGATGATGCCGAATCTAGGATTTTCGAAGACCGGAGTCCATTCCGTGTCGGTGAGGAAATCGAGGATCGATACTTGCCGGAAGAACAAAATGGATTCTTGCAACAAGACAAAGACGATGCCGGCGGTGATCAGAACCGAAAGTGCGGCGGCGAGAAAAAGCAGGACACCGATGACATTGCCGGTGATTGCCCTGCGTCGCAGAAAAGCTTCACTTGCGACAAGCCGCCCATAGTTTGCCCTGCGTTCGGAAACCCCTGACAATTCGGCGGTCGTCATACTTCCCCCACAAACTCCAAGGAACCGGACGGTGTTAGCCGCCCGGTTCCTCGATAGTCAAATCAGTTTACCAGCGGTGTTTTCAGCAACTCTCCGATCGAAACACCGATCTTGGAGCCGTGGAAGGCGGTGCCGAGCTTGCGTTCCTTGAAGCGCTGCATGAACACGTTGTAGGCGTTCTCCGGAAGCGGAACGTATCCTACTTCCTTGACAAGCTTTTGCGCGTTCTTGTTGTCCATATAGAACTCGACAAACTTGGCGACTTCCGGCTTAGTCTCGACCGATTTCTTGCTGACATAGATAAATATTGGACGCGATAGCGGCTGGTAGGTGCCGTCCTTTGCAGCTTCGACCGACGGCAGGACCGCCTTCGAGTCGTCTTTCGTCTTGATGGCGACTGCCTTTAGCTTGCTCGCGTTCTCAAGGTAATAGGCAAGACCGAAGAACCCGAGGGCATTGATATCGCCGGCGATGCCCTGCACAAGCACGTTGTCGTCTTCCGAGGCTGTGAAGTCGCCGCGCGATGAATGCTCCTTGCCGACGATGGCAGCGGTGAAATAGTCATAAGTGCCGGAGTCGACACCGGCCCCGTACAGCTTGAGCGGACGGTCCGGGAAGCTGTCACGCACCTGCTTCCAGTTCGTGATCTTGCCCTGCGCTTCGGGCTGCCAGATTTTCTTTAGCTCGGCGACGGTCATCTCCTTAACCCAATCGTTCTTGGGATTGACCATCACGGTGAGCGCATCCAGCGCGACCGGCAACTCAATATATTCGACGTTGTTCTTCTGGCAATCTGCCCGCTCGACGTCCCTGATCGGGCGCGAGGCATCGGAAATGTCAATCTCACCGCGGCAGAATTTTTTGAATCCTCCGCCGGTACCGCCGATGCCGACGGTTACCTTGATGCCCTTATTGGTCTTCTGAAATTCCTCGGCCATGGCTTCGGTGATCGGGAATACGGTCGACGAACCATCAACCGTGATGATCTTCTGTTGGGCAATTGCGGTGGTGATCGTCAACGCCGACACGATCAACGTGCCGGCGGCCAATAAAGTTGTCCATTGTTTCACGGGTTCGCTCCATATCGTTTACGGCCAAAGCAAGCTGCGGATGCGTGATCCGCGATTTCTCGCCGTTGGTCCCGGTAACCGGGCGGCCGCGTGTTGTTGAATACGCACGACAGGACTGCGCTTCGGACGAGGTCACTTACTTGCGTTCGATCAAGAAAGTCCGAAGTCGAGGCCAGCCCTAGTCGTTGCATGCGAACGTTCTATGAGCGTTGCATGACAAGGAAATGACACGTCAACCGGCTGATTTTTCTTCTAAATTTCGCGATTCCAAGAGACCGCCTGCGCGCAAGGGCAAATGCACGGTGAAGCTCGCGCCGGCGCCCGGCGTGCTCTCGATCGTCAGGCGGCCGCCGTGGCGGTTGAGCACGTGCTTGACCAGCGCAAGACCAAGCCCCGTGCCGCCCTGCGCGCGGCTGTCCACCACATCGACGCGGTAGAAGCGCTCGGTCAACCGCGGCAGATGCTCGGGCGCGATGCCGGGCCCGTAATCGCGCACCACGACCTGCGCTTCCGGCTCGCCGGCCAGCGTCTCGCCGCGCAGCAGGACGATATCCACGCGCTTTCCCGCCGCGCCATATTTCAGCGCGTTCTCGATCAGATTCTCGAACGCGCGGATCAACTCGTCGCGGTCCCCGAGCACCGTGATCGGCTCCGCCGGCGCTGAAATCTTGATCGTCACGTCACGGTCGCGCGCCAGCATCTGCAATCCGTCCGCCACCTGGCGCACGATCGGGGCCAGATCGACCGGGGTGTCGGGTCGCAAATGAGCGTTGAGCTCGATGCGCGAAAGCGACAGCAGATCGTCGATCAGCCGCGCCATGCGTGCGGCCTGCGCCTGCATGATGGAAAGGAATTTTTCGCGTACGCCTGAATCCTCGCGCGCCGGGCCTTGCAGCGTCTCGATGAAGCCGAGCAACGCCGCAAGCGGCGTGCGCAGCTCATGGCTGGCATTGGCGATGAAATCGGCGCGCATCTCCTCGACGTGGCGCAGCGGCGTGAGATCGTTGAACGTCATCAGCAGTAAATCCGGGCGCGCGCCGGGCGCGAGCACAACCGGCGTCACGAAGGTTTCAAACCAGCGGTCGAGCGGAACCCGTTCGAAGAATTCGACCCGCTGGCGCTCACCGGTTGCGGCGGCGCGGCGAACGGCATCGACCAGTTCCGGAACGCGCAGCGCAATCAGGGCCGGTTCGCCCCGGCGCAGGGCGGGCGCAATCGCATGCGCCGGCGCGTTGAGCGCGATGACTCGCCCGTCGTGGTCAAGCGCAACGGCAGGAACGGGAAGCGCGCCGATGAAAGTTTCAATCGAAATCTCGTCCGGCTGCGGTTGCGCGGGAAACGACACGCCGGTGACGGCGGAGTTCGCCGTTGCGCCCGTGAGCGCGCGCCAGGCAGCGCGTAAGCGGCTCGGCCAATCCGTTCCGGGCCCCGGCGTGCCGCTTTGGTCGTTTGCTGCTGACATCGTCAACCGGCGTCGGTCTTCTCGATCATAGTCTTGGCCGCGACCTCGCTTTTTATCGGCGCAGTGGTGTCGATCGGCGGCGGTTTCGGCAAGCGCGAGCCCGAATGCATGCTGATAAGCAGTTCGCGGGCGCCAAGTATCGTCAACGACAGCACAAACGGCACGATATAATAAAGCAGCCGGAACAGCAGCAATCCGGCCAGCAAATCTTCCTTGTCGAACTGCCAGAGCGCGACCAGCATGGCGGCGTCGAACACGCCGAGCCCGCCGGGGGAATGGCTGGCGAAGCCGAGCAATGTCGCAGAGACGAATATGACCGCAATGGTGACGAAGCCGATATACGGCTCGTTCGGCAGCAGCACATACATCGCGAGCGCGCAGCAGCTGAGATCGACGATGCCGATGGCGATCTGCAACAGTGTCAACGGACCGCCCGGCAGCATGACCTGCCATTCCCGCCGGCCAATCACGCGGGTGCCGCGCCACACCCAGATGACGTAGCACACGAGCACAACCAACATCGCAACCCCCAGGCCGCGGTTGACCGACGCCGGCAATTGATCGATGGCGGTGGCGGCAAGCGGCGCATAGGTGATGCCGAGGCCCAGCACGGCCGCATTGCCGAGCCAAAAAGTAAGTCCGGCGACGAAGCAGACTTTCGCCACCGCGACGGCATCGAGGCCCCAGGCGGAATAGATGCGGTAGCGCACCGCACCGCCGGTGAACACGGTGGCGCCGACATTGTGGCCGATCGAATAGCTGGTGAAACCCGCAAGCGCGGCGATGCGGTAAGGGATTTCCTTGCGCCCGATCGTGCGAAGCGCGAATAGATCGTAGAAAGTAAGCGTGAAATAGCCGGCCGCGACAAAAATTGCGGCGATGGCGATATGGCGCGGCTCGGTCGCTCTTAGCGCCTCGAATACCTCATCGACCTCGATGCCGCGCAACATGCGAAACAGCACCACCAGCGCAATCGCGATGATGCTGAGGCTGAGCGCGAATCCTAACCGATTCCAGCCGATCTTGTCCTGAAAGAACCGTGCCCCCGCGCGTAGCCAATTCAACATTCCTCGCTCCGCCTTGGCTGGACCGAATGCAAACGGTTTACATGCCGCGCGTTATGCGCGCTTCCCACTAGCAGAACTTGCGATGGAGTGCGAGAGCGGTTGCGGCAACACGGGTTTTGCCCGGCGCGACCCGCACCGGACGGCATCGGCCGGCGCCGATTGCGCGCCACACAGGCATCACTGTATGTATGAGTGCGCGCAAGACCCTCCTTAGGATTGCCACTGACGATGCCGGACGTTGTCGAACCGAACATGGCGTTGCGCATCGCGCGCAAGCAACAGATCGCGGAAGCAATCTATCTTTTTGAGTTGCGCCACCCCAACGGAGCCGATCTGCCGGACTTCACCGCGGGGGCACATATCAACATCAAGGTTCCCAACGGCCTGCTGCGCAAATATTCGCTCTGCAATAATCCCGCCGAGCCCGACCGCTACCACATTGCGGTGAAGCGCGAGACAACCGGGCGTGGCGGATCGAGCAGCCTCATCGATGCGACGACGCCCGGCGACAGCCTGATGGTGGCGCCGCCGGTCAACGATTTTCGCCTGCCGCCGCGGGCCGACGCATTCGTGTTCATTGCCGGCGGAATCGGCATCACCCCGATCATCTCCATGATCCGGCACCTGCAAACAATCGAAGGCAAGCAGTTCACGCTTTATTATTGCACCCGTTCGCCTGAGACGACGGCGTTTCGCGACGAACTAAGCGCCCCGGAATTTGAGGGCAAGGTCGTTATCCATCACGACCGGGGCGACCCGGCCTGCGCCCTCGATCTGCGGCCCATTCTGGCGCAGCGCAAAAATCGCGAGCATCTTTACTGCTGCGGGCCGCGCGGATTGATGCAGGCCGTGCGCAATGCGAGCGGGAACTGGACGTCCACGTCGGTGCATTTCGAGGCATTCAGCGAGCCGGAAAAATCCAAAGCCGACGACAAGCCCTTCACGGTGAAATTTGCCCGCTCGGGCGAGGTAATCGAAGTACCGGTCGGCAAGACCATTCTGGAGGTGGCGCGGGAAAAAGGACACGACGTGCCAAGCTCCTGCGAAACCGGCACCTGCGGCACCTGCCGCTCCAAACTGCTGGCCGGCGAAGCCGACCACCGCGATCTCGTGCTTGCCGAACATGAGCGCGCCGACAACATCATGATCTGCGTCTCACGAGCGCGCTCGCCGCAAATCGTCATCGACCGCTGAGGCATCGTGCATCGAGGCACTCGCCGAGGGCATCATGTCCGCGCGGCGGGTGAGCGGCCACAGGAACCATTTGCCGATTTATTGGCGCGCCGGAAGGGATTCGAACCCCTGACCCCCAGATTCGAAGTCTGGTGCTCTATCCAGCTGAGCTACCGGCGCGCAATATATCGATGTGTCATGAGATGGCACTTAAGTTAGGTACTGCTTTGGCACGCGTTTTTTCGCCAGACATACTTCGCTATGTGGTGCAATGCTCACTGTTGGTTAGCGTCAGAGTTATGTTGCCATTAATTTCGTCCGGTCTCTATTCAGATTCCTAAATAAAATCCGCTGGAGATGACATCCGCTAATTGATGTAAAGCGGACTCAGATTCACGCGGCTCCGATGTCAGCCGATGACCGGGAGCGGTCATGCCACCGGAATGATGCGCGTAGCCCGAAGACTTTGCTCGAAATCTGCTTCTGGCTCAATTCTGTCCCAGCCATTTGGCGCGATAGCGGATTTCGCTGCCGTCGACGTGCGACTGCCAGGGTCCGAGTCCGGGTGTGTGAGGCGCCTTATCGATCAGTCCAATGCGGTACACACGATCGGGCTGGCCGGCGATCTTGACCTCCAACTGTCGGTGGGGGGTGCGGAAAGCAAGTTCGACCTCCCCGACGATCACCGGCCGGTCGCCATCGCGGCGGAATTGATCGGAACGCAACTCGCCCGGCATGCGATTCTGGTCGGTCTGCAGTTCGATCTTGATGTCCCGGGCGGAAGCCGGCAACGCCGCGCCGGCGGGAAGACGGACTTCGAATTGAAGCAGCGGAGTGGCGGCGTTCGGGTTGAGCCAAGGGGTGGCGGTTGCAAGGGCGTAGAAATAGTAGATGGTGCCGGCAACAGCGACCGCCACAACGACAAAGGCGAGGGCCTTGAGGCTGTTGGCCACGAGTTCGCCCGCGCCGTCCCGGCCGCGCATCCGCATCCCGAACTTGGTGCCGAGCACAAGACCGGCGAGTGCGCCGGCCGGAGCGAACACGACCAGCGCCAGGAGGCCCGACATGATGGGGTCTGCAGGGTTTCCGAAACCGGCGAACTCGAGCACCAACAGGGTGCCAACAAAACCCAACACGGCGCCGATCATGCCGGCGATAATGGGAAGCGCTTTGTTCATGCGCTCATCTATAACGTAGGCGATGCGTATGCGCCACGGCAGGTTTTATCCCGAGCTCACGATTTAACAGCCCTTGCTGACGCTCGGATTCGAACGTCGCGACGCACAACAAAAACAAATCCTTTTTTCAAATCAATACTTGAAGTGATGACTAGCATCTATTTCTGGCACAAAGCCGGCGTCCCAACATTGATATGTAATGTCTGCTTATCTAATCGGCCGTTCATATTCGAAGTCTGCTGCTCCACCCAACCGAGCTACCGGCGCCTTGATCCGTCGCGCGAAAAGAAAGATGGCGCGCCCGGAGAGATTCGAACTCCCGACCCCCAGATTCGTAGTCTGGTGCTCTATCCAGCTGAGCTACGGGCGCTGATATCGACGCCGGAATTGCGGCGTGGAACGTGGGCATAGCTATCGCCTCGGTTGCGTATTGGCAAGGGTTGGCTCCGGACGACGCGCGGACGCGGCGGCCCAGGCGAGCGCTTCATTTTCGACGCGGACGCGCAAGACCAATAGCCCCGCATTGGCGAGCGAAAAGACGATGCCCAGACCCCAAAGGCCGAGCGCCAGCGGCACCACGGCGATCTCCAAAATGACGATCAAATAGTTTGGATGCCTCAGGAAGCGGTAAGGGCCGCACGCGACCGGCATCTCCCCCGGCAGCACGATGACGCGCGTGGTCCAGCGCGGCCCCAGGCTGGCGACGGTCCAGACCCGCCCGGCTTGCAGCACGGCAAAGACGCCAAGCAGATAAGGGTCCACCGCGCGATCGTGGCCGAGCAGCCATAGACCCATCAGCCAGAACGCATGCAGCGCGACGATCGCATAATAATGCGACTGCCCGAACTCGACGCCGCCGGCCGCGCGCAGCCGCAGGGTATTGCGGGCGGCGAGCGCCAGCTCCGCAAGCCGCTGCCCGACCAGAAACAACACAAGCCAGCCGCCCTCACCCACGGCCGGCCTCGAGCGCGAGGAAGCTCGCGGTGAAACCCGGCCCAAGCGCGGACAATACCGCGGCGCCCGGCAGCCCGCGCTTGAGCGCGCGATCGAGCACGAACATCACCGTCGGCGCCGACATATTACCGTGGCCGCGCAGCACTTCGCGCTCGTCGGCGAGCGTGCCGGTTTTAAGCGCGAGCGCGGTTTCCACGGCGTCCAGCACCTTGGCGCCGCCTGGATGACAGATGAACCGCGGCTTGCACATTTTCGCGCTTTTCACAAAACGCCGCGCGGGCGCGGCGAACCGCTGCTCGACAAATTTCGGCAGCGAGCGCGACAGCACCACGCCGAAGCCGATCGGATCGACCGACCAGCCCATGATGTCGAGCGTGCCGGGCCAGGTGTGCTCGCCGGCAGCACCGATACGCGGCTTCGCCTTCGAGGGTTGCGTTTCCGCGCGCAGCACCGCCGCCGCGGCGCCGTCGCCGAACAGCGCGGTGGAAATCACGTCCGCTTTGTCGTCGCGGTCGCCGCGAAAAGCCAGCGTGCACAGTTCGACCACGACCACGAGCACGACTTCGCCCGGCTCGGCCCGCGCCAGCCGCGCGGCGGTGGCAAGCCCGGAGACGCCACCGGCGCATCCGAGCCCGAACAGCGGAACGCGCACGGCATTCGCGCGCAAGCCAAGCCGTTGTCCGACGCGCGCTTCCAGGCTGGGCGTGGCGATACCGGTCGAGGACACGGTGACGATGACATCCACCTCGCGCGCGGCGACGCCCGCCCGCTTGAGTGCGGCGGCGGCCGCCGCGACAAAAAGCTCGCTTGCGCCATCGAGATAGGCTTGCGTGCGCTCGCTCCAGTCGTGCGGCGCGTCGAACCACTCCAGCGGCCGCACGGAATAGCGCCGCTCGATTCCGGAATTGACGAAGACATCGGCCAGCTTCGGGAAGCGCGCAAAACTCTTGGCGAATTTCCGCCGCGCAATCGCCGCGACATCGGCTTGTTCGAGACGGTGCGGCGGCAGCGCAGTCGCAAGTCCGAGCAGCGATACCATGCCGATGACCTTTTTACCGCGCGCGTGCGGCGCTATCGAATTAAACACCCCGGATCGCTGCCTGTTCCCTTAAGTCTCAGGCGCGTGCACGCTCCCCGCGCCGGGTATCGAGATCGACGGCGCGATCAGGAATGGCGACGCGGAATGTCGCCCCGATGGTGCCGTCGACCAGACGGATATCGCCGCCATGCGCGCGCGCCAGTTCGGCCGCGATGGCGAGACCGAGCCCGGAGCCTCCCGCGCGCGTCGACGCCTGGAACGCCTCGAACAAATGCGCGCGCGCTTTGTCCGAGATGCCGGGACCGGTGTCGGAAACCTCGATCACCGCCACCGCGCCTTCGCGCCGTCCGGTAATGCGAATCTGGTCGCGCGCGGGGTCGCGCGCCGTCCGCCCCTCCAATGCCTGCACGGCATTGCGCGTCAGATTGACCAAAATACGGAACAGTTGATCGAGATCGGCTTCCACCGTCATCCCGCGCTCGACCGCGACGATCCAGCGGATCGGCACATCGAGGCCGAGCCCGAGCGCCTCGTGAACTTCCTCGATCAGCGCTTCGAGCGCGATGGTTTTGCGGTCGGGCGGCGCTTCCTGCGCCGCGCCATAGGACAGCGTCGACTGACAAAACGCGATGGCGCGCTCAAGCGCGCGCATCAGCTTGGGCGCGAAGCGCTGCACTTTCGGGTCGGGCAGGCTGGACAACCGGTCGGAAAACAATTGCGCTGAGGCCAGCAGGTTGCGCAGATCGTGGCTGATCTTCGACACCGCAAGCCCGAGCGCGGCGAGCCGGTTCTTCTGGTGCAGCATCGAGGCGAGATCGTGCTGCATGGCCGCGAGTTCGCTTTCCGCCGTGCCGATTTCGTCGCGCCGGCCGGACGCGACGACGATGCGCGCGGGATTTTCCGGGTCTTCGCGGAACGCGGTCATGTTGGCGGTAATGCGGCGCATCGGCCGCACCAGCAGATAATGCAGCGCGAAAAACACCAGCATCGCGGTAATGCCGGAGATGATGAGTGAGAGCAGCAGCACGTTGCGCGAGAAACGGAACATCGCGTGCCGCAACGGCCCTTCCTCAAGCACGATTTCAAGGAAGTCCCCGCCCACCGGCGCCGGGCCAATGACGCGGATGATGTCGCTATCGTCGCAGAAGAACAGGCTTTCCAGCGCCTCGATGGTCGCGGTGATGCCCGACATGTCGCGCATGTCGACATTGTGGTGGATCGCGGCCGGTATTTCGGAGACGGCGAGCAGGCGGCGCTGCGTGCCCATTTTCAATGCGACGTCTTTGGCGCCGATGCTGTCGAGGATCTGCCGTGCCAGCGGCTCCGGCACCATGCCGCTCGGCGCGGCGTCGAGCACCAGCGCGGCGGTGTGCGCGGCGGCAAGACGGTCGTTGAGCCAGTTCAGACGGAAATTGGCGATGGAAGGAACATAGATCAGCACTTCCGCGACCATCACGAAGAGAATCGTGAGCACGAGGAGTTTGCCGGAGAGTCCGAAGCGCGGCGCGCGGCGCCGACCCAATTCCGCCGCCGATGTGGCGTTGTCCGTCATCGCTTCATCCAAACATTCGCAAGAAAGATATGATGCGCCGTACCCAGGGGCTCGTCAAACTCGGCGTAAAATAATCGATCGCCGCGCGCTTGCCAATCTCGGCGAGCGTGGGATAGGGCACGACGATGCCGGTAAAGGCGCGGATGTTGAGCCGCTGATTGATCGCGAGTGTCCAGGTCGTGATGAGTTCGCCGGCCTGCGCGCCGACAATAGTGGCGCCCAGAATCCTGCCCTTGTTGTCGGTGATGACTTTGATGTGACCGCGGGTCTCGCGCTCGGCCTGCGCGCGATCGTTGTCATGATAGGGCCAGCGCAAAACGCGAATAGTGTAGCCGCGCTTGCGCGCTTCGGCTTCCGTGAGTCCAACTTGCGCGAGTTCCGGTTCGGTGTAGGTCACCCACGGGATCGCGTCGTTGTTGGCTTTGACCGGAAGGCGGAACAGCGCGTTCCGGATCACCAGACCGGCATGATAATTGGCCGCATGGGTGAATTGCAGCGCGCCGGCCACGTCGCCGATGGCATAGACGCGCTTGTTGCTCGTCTTCATTCCCTTGCCGACGACGATACCGTTGCGTTCATGCTTGATGCCGGCGGCGTCGAGATTCAGATCGCCCAAGTTCGGCGCGCGGCCAGCGGCGACCAGCAGATGCGAGCCCATGATGGTTTCTGCTTTCTCCGCGCCGTCGGCAGCACCCGTCAAAGTGACCTGCAACTTGGCGTCCGCGTTTGCGACCCCCGTCACTGTCACGCCGGCGCGGATGACGACGCCTTCGCGCTCCAATTGCGCGAGCACGATGGCGGCACATTCCGGATCGTCTTTGGCGAGCGGCGCGGCAACTTCCAGCACCGTGACCTCGCTGCCGAGCCGGCGGAACGCCTGCGCCATTTCCATGCCGATCGGCCCGCCGCCGATGACGATGAGATGTTGCGGGCAGACCGTGAGGTCGAAAATTGTCTCGTTGGTGAGATAGCGCGCCGTGTCGAGACCGGGAATCGGCGGGATTGCCGCGCGCGAGCCGGTCGCGATCACAAAGCGCCGCGCCACGATCTCAATGTCGCCGACGGCGACCGTTCGCCCGTCGGTGAACCGCGCGGCGCCCTGGATCACGCGCACGCCGAGCCCGGTGAACCGTTCGACCGAGTCATTCGGCGCGATCGCCGCGATCACGCCGTGGACATGGGCGTGTACTTTCTTAAAATCGATATGGGGATTTTGCGCGGGAATGCCGAACGCTTGCGAGCCCCGCAACACCTGCGCCCGCTTGGCGGCGGCCAGCAATGCCTTCGAGGGAACACATCCGGTGTTGAGGCAGTCGCCGCCCATCTTGCCTTTTTCGATGAGCACAACCGGCACGCCGAAGGCCGCAGCCGCCGCGGCGACCGAAAGGCCGGCGGAGCCCGCGCCGATGACGCAGATATCCGGTGTCAGCCGTTCCGCCATTTAACTCTCCGCCTGCCGGCGCATCCGCAGGCGTTTGACGAGCACTGGAATCAGCGCAACGACACCCAGCGCCGCGAACGCCGCCAGCAGTTGCGGCGTCGCCGCCTGGGCGAGATCGAAATCGAGCCGGCAATCGGCCCGGCCGGCGGCAAGGCATGCGCGATAGGCGGTCTCCTGCGCCGCGATCGCGCTGTCGAGGCCGGCGCCGAAGAAGGCAAAGGCGAAAGCGCCGGGCAGGATGCCGAGCGCGGTGGCGGCGACATAGGTCGCCAGACGCACGCCGAACAGAGCGGGCGCGAGATTTACCAGCCAGAACGGAAACAGCGGCACCAGCCGCAGGAACAGAAGATAATGAAAGGCATTGGCGCGGAATCCATCGGCGAGCTTCGCGGCAAATGCACCGGCGCGCCGCACCAGATGTTCGCCGATGGCGCTTTTCGCAATCAGGAAGATGATCGTCGCGCCAACGGTCGCGCCGAGGATCGAGGCAAGCCCGCCGATCACAACGCCGAACAGAATGCCGCCGCTGATCGTAAGCACCAGCGAGCTTGGAATGGAGAGCGCCACCGCGGCGACATAGAGCGCTATGAAGATGACAAGCGAAGCGATGCGATGTTCGCCGATAAAGCCGTCGATCGCGGCGCGGTGACCCACCAGCGTTTCCAGCGAAAGCGCGCGATGCCAGCCCATCGAATAGACGATGGCTATCAGCGCCAGGACGGCGGCGATGAGCAGGAGCCGCCGGGCCTGGAACGGCCCTTCGGCTTGCGGCGCTGGAGCGGGACCGTCGGTCATGATGAGCCCCGTTCTATACACCAGCACCTGCCGGAGCGAAGCGGGTCTCACCGCCTTGTGAGGCAAATTTGACTTTTATCCGCATCCGCCCGGGCGGGTCTGCAGGTCGCATTGACGGGCAAAGGGGCCTCCCTTATAAGCCGCGGAAATCATGCAGCAACGCGCCAGAATACGGATTCAACGCGCGGCCCGCGGAGAGCGAGTTTAGTGAAGCGGACCTATCAACCGAGCAAACTTATACGCAAGCGCCGCCACGGCTTCCGTTCGCGGATGGCCAGCAAGGGCGGCCGCAAAGTGTTGTCCGCGCGGCGCGCGCACGGACGCAAGCGGCTTAGCGCCTGACGCCGGCCGCGCGCTCATCAGCTTTTATGGAACGATTGAGGCAACGGGCGGATTTCCTGGCCACCGCAACCGGGACTAAAGTGCCGGCCGCGGCGTTCGTGCTGCAAGCGCGCAAGCGCAGTGACGAAGGGCCGGTGCGTTTCGGCTTCACCGTCACGAAGAAAATCGGCAATGCGGTGGAGCGAAATCGCGTTCGCCGGCGTCTGCGGGAAATCGTCAGGCACGCAAAGGCGGCGCGAATGTGCGCGGGACATGATTATGTATTGATCGGCCGGCGCGCCGCGCTCACGCATACTTTTGCGCGGATGGCCGAGGAGTTCGAAGCGGCATTGCGGCGGATGCATCCCGAGTGGCAGGGCAATACGAGCATTGCATGAACGATCATAAGAACACCATTCTCGCCGTCGTTCTGTCAGCCATCGTGCTGATCGTCTGGCAGTATTTCGTCGGCATGCCGCAGATGGAAAAGCAGAAACAACAACAGGCGCAGCAGCAAGCCCAGCAGCAGACGCAGCAGCGCCAGCAGGTTCCCCCCGCGCCCGGCCAACAGCCGATTCCGGCGCCCGCTGCCGCGCCGTCGCAACCCGGCAGCGCACCGCCGGTGCCGGGACAGGCCGCCACGCCGACAAGCGCCCAGGCGGCCACACGCGCCGCCGCGGTCGGCGCATCGCCGCGCATTCGCGTCGAGACGCCGAGCCTGCGCGGATCGATCGCGCTCAAGGGCGGCCGCATCGACGATCTCTCACTGATCAAATACCGCGAGACCGTCGATCCAAAATCGCCGGCCATCGTGCTGCTGTCGCCTTCCGGCAGCCCGGAGCCGTTCTACGCCGAATTCGGCTGGGTCGCGGCGGCCGGCACCACAGCAAAACTTCCCGGACCCGACACCGTGTGGACCCAGCAGGGCTCGCGCGCGCTCGGCGCCGGCGAACCGGTGACGCTCGCCTACAACAATGGCGAAGGCCTCGAATTCCGCCGCACCATCGCGGTCGACGACAAATATCTTTTCACCGTCAAGGACGAGGTGGCGAACAAAGCTTCGGCGCCGGTCTCGCTTTATCCTTACGCGCTGATTTCGCGGCACGGCACGCCGCAAACGCAGGGATTTTATATCCTGCACGAAGGCCTGGTCGGCGTGCTCGGCGATCAAAATTTGCAAGAGGTGTCCTACTCGACGATCGAGAGCAAGAAGACGATGGCCTTCGACGTCACCAAGGCCTGGCTCGGCATCACCGACAAATATTGGGCGGCGACGCTGCTTCCCGATCCCTCCGCGCATCTCAAGGCGCGTTTCTCGTCGGGCACTCTCGGCAACACCAAGACCTACCAGACCGATTACCTGCTCGACCAGCAAACGATCGCTCCCGGCGCGAGCGGCAGCGCCAACTCGCGGCTGTTCGCGGGCGCCAAGGAAGTCGGCGTGGTGAGCCAGTACGAGCGCGACCTCAATATCGACCGCTTTGATCTGCTGATCGACTGGGGCTGGTTCTATTTCATCACCAAGCCGCTGTTCCTTGTGATGGACTATTTCTACCGCCTGACCGGAAATTTCGGCGTCGCCATCCTGCTCGTCACGGTGCTGATCAAGATCGTATTCTTCCCGCTTGCCAACAAATCCTATGCCTCGATGGCGAAGATGAAGGCGGTGCAGCCGCAGATGGTCGAGATCCGCGAGCGCTATGCCACCGACAAAGTGAAGCAGCAGCAGGCGCTGATGGAACTGTACAAGCAGGAAAAGATCAATCCGCTCGCCGGCTGTCTGCCGATCGTGATTCAGATTCCGGTGTTTTTCGCGCTCTACAAGGTGCTGTTCGTCACCATCGAAATGCGCCACGCGCCGTTCTTCGGCTGGATTCACGACCTCGCCGCGCCCGACCCGACCAATCTGTTCAACCTGTTCGGGTTGCTGCCGTTCGATCCGAGCCAGATTCCGGTGTTCGGACAATTCCTCGCGCTCGGCATATGGCCGATCATCATGGGCGTGACCATGTTCGTGCAGATGAAGCTCAATCCGTCGCCGCCCGATCCGACGCAGAAGATGATCTTCGACTGGATGCCGTTGATCTTCACCTTCATGCTGGCGAGTTTCCCCGCCGGCCTGGTGATCTACTGGGCGTGGAACAACTCGCTCTCGGTGCTGCAACAGAGCGCGATCATGCGCAAGCATGGCGCCAAGATCGAATTATTCGACAACATCAAGGCGCTGTTCGCGAAGAAGACGGAAACCCCGCCCCCGCGCTGAGGCGGCAAACGCATCTTTGCTATAATGATGTCATCGCCGGGCTTGTCAGTCCAAGTCGGGTTTACCCGACTTGGACCAAATCAATTCCTTGCGGAAGTCGGGCAAGCCCGACTTCCGATGCGATCTCGCTTAGGGAGGCAATGCGTCCCTGATCGGGATGGCCGGGACTTCGCCCGGCCATGACAACGATAGGTTCATGTCGATGGCCACCGACTTCACCCGCGCCGAGATCGAAGCCGGCCGCCGGCTGTTCGCCGCGGAATGGGACTTCGTCTCGGCGGCAAGTTCGCCGCAATCGCTCCCTCGCATGCAGGGCGTCGAGATCGCGCTCGCCGGCCGCTCCAACGTGGGCAAGTCGAGCCTCATCAACGCGCTCACCGGCCGCAAGGCGCTGGCGCGCATGTCGCATACTCCCGGCCGCACGCAAGAACTGATTTTCTTTTCCGCCGGCGGCGGCCTCACGCTGGTGGACATGCCGGGCTACGGCTATGCCGAAGCGCCGAAGGACAAGATCGCGGCGTGGACCGGGCTGATTCACGAATTTCTGCGCGGCCGCGCCAATCTCGCCCGCGTCTATCTGCTGGTCGATGCCCGCCACGGCCTCAAAGACACCGATGGCGATATACTCGACACGCTCGGCGCGGCGGCAGTGAGCCACCAGATCGTGCTGACCAAGAGCGATCAGGTGAAACTGGCCGAGCTTGATGCTCGCATTGCCGCGGTCGAAGCGGCCCTGGCCAAGCGCCCCGCCGCCTTCCCCGGCGTGCTGACAACCTCCAGCCACGAAGGCACCGGCATTCCCGAAATGCGCGCGGCGGTGGCGAGGTTGTTGAAAGAGCGAGGATAGGAAAGAGCCGCGACTACTTGTCCGCGGCTTTTCTCAGCGCATCGTTGATCCGCTCTTGCCAACCCGGACCGTCCTTCTGAAAAAAGTCGAGCACGTCGCGGTCGATGCGCAAGGAGACGAGTTCCTTGGCGCCGGGCAGCGACGGCGGTTTCGGCTCCGATGGAATAGGCTCCGCAGGCTTGGTGGTCGCGGCCTTGAAGGCCATTTCCGCCGCGCTGCGCGAATCGGTCGCTCGCCGTGTCATCCCGCAGCTTCTAACACGCTGGCGGCGGAGCGCGCGCTCTTCCTTATCCCTCCCCTGCAAGGGGAGGGTCGGCGCGAAAGCACCCCAAATAACACGGGCGATGACGCTTCTCTGTTTGAAAGACGAACGCGCATTGTCGCCCATCGCACACTCGGCTAGAACGCTCTCCAAACCAAAGGCCGCCGCGATGAGCAAAGCCCCCAAGATCACGCCGCAGGACGCCGCCCGCATCCTGTCCGAGGCGTTGCCGCATATGCAGCGCTACGACGAGGAGATCGTCGTGGTGAAATACGGCGGCCATGCCATGGGCCACGAGGAAACCGCGCGCGCGTTCGCCCGCGACATCGTGCTGCTCGAGCAGACCGGCATCAATCCTGTGGTGGTGCACGGCGGCGGACCGCAGATCGAAGCGATGCTGAAAAGAGCCGGCGTGGAATCGCAATTCGCCGGCGGCTTGCGCATCACCGATGCGAAGACGCTGGAAATCGTCGAGATGGTGCTGGCCGGCTCGATCAACAAGCAGATCGTCGGCTACGTCAACGCGGCGGGCGGCAAGGCCATCGGGTTGTGCGGCAAGGACGGCAACATGGTCGTCGCCAAAAAGGCGAGCCGCCGCGTGGTCGATCCCGGCTCCAACATCGAGAAGGTCGTCGACCTCGGCTTTGTCGGCGAGCCGGACAAGGTGGACACCTTTGTGCTCGACACCGTGCTGGGCCGCGAACTGATCCCGATTCTCGCGCCGGTCGCGGCGGCGGCCGACGGCGGCACGTTCAACGTCAATGCCGACACTTTCGCGGGCGCCATCGCCGGCGCGCTGAAGGCGAAGCGTTTTCTGCTGCTCACCGACGTGCCCGGCGTTCTCGACAAGGACAAGCAGTTGATCGAGAAACTCTCCGTCGCCGAGGTGCGCGATCTCATCGCCAACGGCACGATTTCCGGCGGCATGATCCCCAAGGTGGAGACCTGCCTCTACGCGCTCGAACAGGGCGTGGAAGGCGTCGTCATCCTCGACGGCAAGGTGCCGCATGCGGTGCTGCTGGAATTGTTCACCGACCACGGCGTCGGCACGCTGATCCATCGGTAAATTCTTATCCCTCCCCCTTGCGGGGAGGGTGGCGAGGCCAAAGGCCGAGCCGGGTGGGGGTCGATATTCATTGCTGTGAGCGGGCCTCGAAGGTCAAATGATCGTCGAGATGATTCGACTTTCTGAACAACCCCCACCCCGGCACTCGGCGCTGCCTCGCGCCGACCCTCCCCACAAGGGGAAGGGTAAAAGAAGGACCCTGCTTGCCTTGGCCGCGGTGCTTTGCGTTTCTGCGCCCGCGCATGCCGAACTGTTGCTGTGCAATCGCACCAGCTATGTGGTCGAGACCGCGATCGGGCTGGAGAAGCAGGCAAGCGTGATGACCCGCGGCTGGTTCCGCCTCGTCCCCGGCGAATGCCGCAACGTGGTGGACGGCGCGCTCGATGCCGACCTGGTCTATCTGCACGCCAGCACGCCGGCGGTGTACGGCACCGCGCCGCTGCCGCAGACCGGGCATGCCGACCTCTGCGTCGGCGAGCGGGACTTCAACATCGCCAGCGCGCGCGGCTGCCGGGCGGGACAACGTCAAGTGCGCTTCACCGCCGTCAAGCCGTCGGACACCGACAAGGGACCCACCGCCAATCTGGCGGAAGAAGCCGATTACACCGGCGCGCAGGCCCGGCTTGCCGGAGTCCAGCGCCTGCTGGTGATCGCCGGCTACGACGCCAATCCGATCGACGGCGTGCAGGGCGCCAAGACCGAGACCGCATTGGCGCAGTTCCTGCGCGACCGCAAATTGCCGGCCGGTGCCGCGTCGGAACCGAATTTTTTCGATCTGCTGCTGGAAGCCGCGCAGTCGCCGGAGGGCGCGGGCTTTGCCTGGTGCAACGATACGGCGTTGCCGGTGATGGCCTCGCTCGGCATCGTCGAAATGGGCGCCATCGTCACCCGCGGCTGGTACCGCGTCGAGCCGGGCAAATGCGTTCGTCCGGACGTGCGCGGCGAGCCGCGCCGGCTTTACACTTATGCCGAGGCGGTCGACGCGCAAGGCCTTTTGGTCAAGCGCGGCGAGCAGGCGCTCGCCTGGGGCGGCGATGTGCCGCTGTGTACGCGCGAGGGCAAGTTCGAGCTCAACGATCACAAGGATTGCGCCGCGCGCGGACTGATGTCGGCGCCGTTTGCGGCCATCGATGTTTCCGGCCGCCCATCGACGGTCGTGCGCTTCAAGGAACCCTGACGCCGCATGAATACGTCGCATTCCAGTTCGCGCGGTTTCGCCCATGTCGAAACCTGGGTGTTCGATCTCGACAACACGCTCTATCCGCACCACCTCAATCTCTGGCAGCAGGTGGACGAACGCATCCGCGCGTTCATCGTCGAATTCCTCAAGGTGACGCACGACGAGGCGTTCCGCGTGCAGAAGGATTATTACAAGCGCTACGGCACCACCATGCGCGGGCTGATGACCGAACATGGGATGCAGCCCGACGACTATCTCGAATTCGTCCACCAGATCGATCATTCGCCGCTGGAGGCCAATCCCGCTTTGGGCGCCGCGCTTTCGAGCCTGCCCGGCCGCAAGCTCATTCTCACCAATGGCACGCGCAAGCATGCCGACGCGGTGATGAAGAAGCTCGCCATCCACCAGCATTTCGAGGACGTGTTCGACATCGTCGCCGCCAAGCTGGAACCGAAACCGCTGGCAAAAACCTACGACCGCTTTCTTGCGCGGCACGATGTCGACGCCAGGAAAGCCGCGATGTTCGAGGATCTATCCCGCAATCTGGAAGCGCCGCACGCGCTCGGCATGACCACAGTGCTGGTGGTGCCGGAGGGCACGCGCGAGGTGTTTCGCGAGGACTGGGAGCTGGAAGGCCGCGACGCGCCGCACGTCAATCATCTCACCGACGATCTCGTCGGCTTCCTGGAGCGGATCGCGCGCGGGCGCTAGATTGTCGAGACAAACTCCGCCCGCGCTTTTCGCACCTGCGAAACCAGTGCGGCGCACTGGCGCCGCGCCCGCCATTTGCTAGGCTTGCTGCCGCTAGGACTGCCGGCGAGCGCGACTTCCGGATCATCGAGGGGCTGGAGTAAACCATGCGTGCAACATTGGAAAAAAATCTTCGTAAGGCGGCGGCCGTCGCCGCGTTCGTGCTGTTGCCTGCCAGCCTCGCGCGGGCCGACGCCATCGACGGCAACTGGTGCCGCGCCGACGGCAAGCGCATGTCGATCCAGGGACCGCAGATCGTCACGCCCGGCGGCACGCAGACGCGCGGCAACTACGACCGCCACTTTTTCTCCTACGTGATCCCGGCGGGCGAAGCGGGCGCGGGCGTCACCGTGTCGATCGTCTTGCAGGGCGAATATCTCGCGCATGCGCGCGAAGGCGCCGACGCACCGGTGCAGGAATGGCGGCGCTGCCAGCCGGACGTGAGTTGAAGGCGGCTTTCTTCCTTCCCTCTCCCCTTGTGGGAGAGGGTGGCGAGCGCGAAGCGCGAGCCG
>CAMAWF010000012.1 GCA_945861895.1 Rhizobium sp. Q54 | reverse complement strand
CAAATGACCACTCTGATCTATATAGCGGATTCCGCTCTATTTTTCCAGGGTCGCGCTTCGGGCCGTCCCTACTGACGGATTTGGCCCGCCATGAATATCCTTCCCCGCGACAAGCAAATTGAAGTCATCGCCGCGCTCTGTGACGGCCTAGGCGTTCGCGCCGTCAGCCGGATCACTGGCGTCAACCGTGGCACCGTTGCCGCTCTCGCCTTGAAGGCCGGACGTGGTGCTGCGGAGTTGCACGACCGTTTAATGGTCGGCGTTCGCACAGGCCGTCTCGAATTGGACGAGCTGTGGAGCTACGTCGCCAAGAAACAAGCGCAAGTTGGCAAAAACGAATTAGCCGCCGCTGCGGTTGGCGACCAATATACCTACATCGCTCTCGCCGCTTCTACGCGCGCGATCATCGCTTACCGCACAACCGGGTCCGGCCTTTGGCCGGCCCGGCTGTAAACTTGACCCGCGCATCCATCGTTAAAATGAAAAAGCACTTTCCAAAGACGATGGGTTGCCGGGTCACGCCGCCGGCGCGGCGGCCCGGCAATGACAGAGAGTTTGCCGATACAGATGGATTGGACTCTAGCGGCCGCCGTAGTTGGCAACCACCAGCCTATTTGCGCCACGCAAGAGCAGCGTGTTGCGATTGGGCGCCTAGCGGGCGGTCTTGGCCTTCTGCGTCGCGGCAGGATCCGGGCGGATGGTCGCCCACGGGTCGGACTTGACCTCCTGGGTGGAGCCCTTCGTGCGCTCCAGCGCGTCGCGATATTCCTTGTCGATGCGCTCGTTCTTCTGCTTGGCCTCCAATTGCTCGGGCGAAGGCGGCTTGCCCTTTTGCTGCTGGGCGTAGGCCGGCGCCGCCAGAAGCGCGATGGTCGCCGCAGCTGCCGCGAAGGTTCTCATCGGTTTTCCCCACTCACAAAATTTCCCAACATATTCCCAGCTGGCCGGACCACCGGCCGAACCGTTGCCTGCAATTGCGGCTCTCTTGCGGCCCGTTAAGACTTGCGACCCGGCACGGATGGGGCGCAAGGCGCATTATATAATCCAAAGCCGCCGCCGTTCCAGCGGGTTTCGCCCGTCAATCCTCGACCGGCCGCAGATCGAAGCCGATCTGGACGATGGTTTTACCCTTGTCGTCGGCGACGACCATTTTCCATTTCGACCAGTTCTGAATGCCGCGCTCCGACTGTGCGTCCTTCATTTCGCGAATTTGCCCGACGGCATGGGCGCGCGCAGCCGCGATACCCGTCAGCTCGCTCCCCGTTGCGTCGGAGAACGTGCGCTTCCCATCGCTGAAATGGAAAAAATAACGGGGCACGATTGCGGCCTCCGAATCGTGGCAAGTCTACGCCGCACGGCAGGGTTGAAAAAATTAAATTAAAGATATAATCCGCACCGTTACGGTTTGATGACGGCCCCGGCGCGGCGGCCGCCCACGTGCTATCGTTGCGAAACGTTCTAAACTGCCCCGCCCTCCCCCGAGCCCGGACCACCGCAATGACCGAAACCACGCTTGGCGCCACAGCTGCCGCTGCATCCGCCGCTTATCCGGCCTCGCCGCTGCGGCCCTGGTATGCGGTGGCGGCGGCGCTCGCCTTCGCGGTGATGATCGTTGCGATCCTGGGGCCGAGCGACTGGTTCCTCAACTGGGTGCATGTCATGAGCGGCACGCTGTGGACCGGCATCGACCTGTTCATGGGCTTCGTCATCGGCCCGGTGCTGCGCCGCCTGCCGCTGGAGGCGCGCCGCGCCGTGATCGCCGGCATCATCCCGCGCACGCTGATCCTGATGCCGACGCTCTCGATCGTCACCTCGACCGCCGGCTGGTTCCTGGCCCAGCGCATCGGCTATCTCGACATCGGCTATCCGGAATTCTGGTGGGTGGCGGCGGCGCTCGGCATCGTCACCGTGCTCACCGTGCAAGGCATGGGCATTCTGCTGCCGATGAATCTCAAGCTGTATTTCGAGATCCAGAAGCCGGCGCCTGACACCGAAAAGATCGGCCGCTGGATGCGCGTCTATGTGCGCGTGGTGGCGATGCAGGGGCTGATGCAGATCGCCATCATCGTGGTGATGGCGCGCTTCGCCACCGGGCTGTGACGTAAAGCGGGTTGCTGACAACCCAAATTTGTCATTCCGGGGCGCGAGCGAAGCGCGCGAACCCGGAATCCAGCGGGAAATTCCGTCGTGCGTTTCTGGATTCCGGATTGCCGCTTTGCGGCGTCCGGAATGACGGCAAAGGTTTTTCGTGGCGACCGTTTAACGCCGCGACTTCGTCCTGCGGCGGCGCTTAGTCGCCTTGCGGCGTTTCGCTACCCGGCGCGGCGAACGGATCACCGCGGTCTTGCTGCTGCAGGCCGCGCATCTGCAGCCCTTCGGCTTGATGAAGGATTTGAAATAATTCGCGCCGTAACTGTAGGTGATTTCGTCGCCGGGATGGATGTTCTTCATCGCGCTGATGACGATCTTGCCGCGCACCACGTCGGATTCCGCGTTCGGCTTGCAGGAATGATTGATGTAGCGCGCGACGTTGCGCCGGCTGGAGCCGTCCATGGTCCAGTGCTTGCTCAGCTCGAACATGTATTTGTTGTCGATATAGTCGGCGATCGAGTTCGGCAGCCGCCGGCCGGTATAATGCAGGATGAACTTGCGCCTGCGGATCAGCCTGGTGGCGAACAGGCCAAGTCCGGTTTTGGAACGGCCGATGCGATACGGCCGGCGCGACGAGACTGATTTCATGGGCGGAGTGATACGACGGGTTTGGGCGTGGCGCTACTCATTCAATCGATTATCCCAAATTGAGTTCCTTGAAGAAGTCGTTGCCCTTGTCGTCGATGACGATGAAGGCCGGGAAGTTCTCCACCTCGATGCGCCAGATCGCTTCCATGCCGAGCTCGGGATATTCTTGGCATTCGACTTTTTTGATGCAGTGCTCGGCGAGGTTCGCCGCCGAGCCGCCGATGGAGCCGAGATAAAATCCGCCGTGCTGCTTGCAGGCGTCGCGCACCGCCGACGAACGGTTGCCCTTGGCCAGCATCACCATCGAGCCACCGGCGGCCTGGAACGCATCGACGAAACTATCCATGCGCCCCGCCGTGGTCGGCCCGAACGCGCCGGAGGCATAGCCCGCCGGTGTTTTTGCAGGACCGGCGTAATACACCGGATGGTTCTTGAAATAGTCGGGCAGGCCCTTGCCCGCCTCCAGCCGCTCGCGCAATTTGGCGTGCGCGAGGTCGCGCGCAACGATCATCGGGCCGGAGAGCGAGAGCCGCGTCTTCACCGGATATTTCGATAGCGTCGCGAGAATGTCCTGCATCGGCCGCGTGAGGTCGATCGCCACCACCGCGCCGCCGAGTTTGCTGGCGTCGATGTCGGGCAGATATTTCGCCGGATTGCGCTCAAGCTCTTCGAGAAAAACGCCGTCGCGGGTGATTTTGCCGAGCGCCTGGCGGTCGGCGGCGCACGACACGCCGAGGCCTATGGGTAAAGACGCGCCATGCCGCGGCAGCCTAATCACGCGCACGTCATGGCAGAAATATTTGCCGCCGAACTGCGCGCCCACGCCGAGAGATTGCGTCAACGCGTGCACTTCCTTTTCCATCGCCAGATCGCGGAACGCGTGCCCATCCTCGGAGCCTTGCGTCGGCAGCGCGTCGAGATATTTGGTCGAGGCGAGCTTCACCGTCTTCATGGTGAGTTCGGCCGACGTGCCGCCGATGACGATGGCGAGGTGATACGGCGGACACGCCGCGGTGCCGAGCGTCAAAATTTTCTCTTTCAGGAACGCGATCATGCGCTCATGGGTCAAAATCGACGGCGTCGCCTGAAACAGAAACGCCTTGTTGGCCGAGCCGCCGCCCTTGGCGATGAACAGCACCTTGTAGGCGTCGTCATCGTCGCCCTGGCCCTCGGCGTAAATCTCCACCTGCGCCGGCATGTTCGACTTGGTGTTCTTCTCCTCGAACATCGACAAAGCCGCGAGCTGCGAATAGCGCAGGTTTTTTTTCAAATACGCGTCGCGCGCGCCCTCGGCCAGCGCCACCTCGTCGTCGCCGTCGGTGAAAATCATGCGGCCCTTCTTGCCCATGATGATGGCGGTGCCGGTGTCCTGGCACATCGGCAGCACGCCGCCGGCCGCGATGTTGGCGTTTTTGAGAAAATCATAGGCGACGAATTTGTCGTTATCGGAGGCCTGCGGGTCGTCCAGAATTGTGCGCAATTGCGCGAGATGCGCCGGGCGCAGCAGATGGTTGATGTCGACGAAGGCGGCCTCGGCGAGCGCGCGCAGCGCCTCGCGCGGCACCACCAGCATGTCGCGGCCCATCACCGTCTCGACCCGCACGCCGCCGGAGGAGAGCTTGCGGTATTTGGTGGTGTCCGGCCCAAGCGGAAACAGCGGCGTGTGCTTGTACGGCGGCGCGGCGGGCGAGGTGACGGGGGCGTTCATGGAAGATCTGAGTTCCTGTTTTCAGAAGGAGCTAGCTTATCTCCGAAGATATGTATTCAACTATCAATCCCTCGCTAATATGGCTGCCTTTCAATGAGTAGATCAATCACTGAGATTAAAGAGAAGGCGCTGATCTACGAGGGCGAGTGAGGATTTATGGCTAAACCAACCACACCATTTGGCGCAATGATTTTCGGCAAGGATGGGAGCGTTAGACCCAACATTGAACAGCTGGGTGACACCACGAAAGCCCAAGAAGAAGGACTCGGTCAAAAGCTGCTATCGTCTTCGGGTTTGGAGCTAGGAAAACAATTTATAGTTCTGCGCGAAAACGATCACGATCTTCTTTTTGATCCGCCTGGTCGTCCACCGATTATCATGCAGTGTACTGAAGTCGTATATCACGATTTTTTACTTCCGACCGAGGCCGACTCATCTGAGTACATCGTTGTCGAAGGCAAAACTTGTCCCATCGACGCTAACGCATGGGATACAGTGATTGCAAAGAGAATTCGGGAAAAGCTAGAGAAAAATTACAGCAAACCGACCGATGCAGAATTTGTTTTGCTTATCTGGACAGTCACCGGTTGTCCGTTTCCGATTCAAAACGCTGCTGATTTCGTCGCAGAGCAAGGCCCCGGCCCATTCGACCGGATTTTGTTTTTCGATTTAATGACAATGGCCCGACAAATCTGGCCTGTGGATGCTAACGCGATTTCGAAGAACTCACGGCGACCAAAAATCGGCCAGGCAGCCGTATTCATTCCAGCGCAGGAGATGCGCGTAGTTACGAAGCCTAAGTCCCGTTCATAGCCGTAGGATGGGTTGAGCGCAGCGAAGCCCATCGACTCCATCACCCCACCACCATCATCTCCCCCTGCACCTTGCGCGTCGGTTTGACCGTGATCCGCACGTCCTGTCCAAGCGCGGTGAGAAATTCCATCAGCCGGCCGACCGAAAAATTGCCGGCGCGGTTGCGCATCAGCGCAGACACATGCGGCTGCTTGATGCCGAGCACGTCGCCGGCCTGCGCCTGGGTGAGCCCGCGCTGCTTGACGATCCGGTAGATTTGCAGCGTCAGTTGCGCTTTCAGCAGCTCCTGCTCCGGATTGGGCAGGCCGAGATCGGCGAACACGTTGCCGCTGCCGCGCCTGGCCTTCGCTTTCTTGCCCATTTCAGATATTCCTTTCCTTGTAGTCGCGCTCGGCTTCGACGAGGCGCCTGCGGATGAGATCGACATCCTGTTTCGGCGTGGCGATACCGCGCTTCGATTTCTTCTGGAACACGTGCAGCACATAAATCGCATCGGCGAATTGCGCGGTATAGACCGCGCGATAGGTACCGCTTCTGTCGCGCTCGACAATCTCCATCACCCGCGTGCCACCAAATCCTTTCAGCGGTTTCGCCGCCGGATCGGTTGAGCCCTGCTGCGCGGTATAGAGCGCCTGACCAATGTCGCGGCGCACCTCCTGCGGCAGGCCGCGAAGGTCTTTGCGGCTCGATCCGATCCAGATGACGGGTCTGACTTCGCCAACCATACGTATATACTAATTATTGTATAATAATCAAGCGCGGGCCGGCTCGCCGCGCGCGGCACCATCGGCGATCACCAGCCGAATAGCATCTTCCGCCATCGCCAGCGCCTCGCGCTCGTCCTTGCCGTAAGTAACAATTTCCGGAAACGCCGGCACGCGCACGGTAAACCCGCCCTCATCTTCCGGCTCAAGCACGACTGCGAAAGTGCGCTTCTGATTCACGGAGATCTATCTCGTAGTTATTGGCTTCACGGCAGCGGATATTACCGCAAATTGCAAGTCATTCAAAGAACCCCTTCGAGATCGGCGAACACGTTGCCACGTTTCGCTCTCAGTCGGATTCTCCTGTTGGTTCGCATTTCGTCATGCCCGGGCTTGACCCGGGCATCCATGATGAATTTGCCGCAAAAAAATTCTTACGACGACGTCGTGAATGCACCGCATGGATTGCCGGGTCAAGTTTACACCCGGGCCGGCCGAAGGCTGGACCCGGTTGCCCAGCAATGACAAGAATATACGATTTCGTTTCCCCGCTTTTCCTGTATCCTCGAACGCGCAAACCGGGGGCAACACCAATGACCGCAGACGACACACCCCCAGCCGGCACAGTTGCAAGCGCCGCGCCCCCGCTGTGGCTGCGCATCGCGCTCGTCATCGTCGCCGCGATCGAGACGCTCAACGCGCTCTCCGATTTTCCCGGCATCTTCTACGAATGGAACCACACCGAGCCGCTGGTTATTTTCGCGCAGCGGCTCACCACGGCGAAGATCGCGCTCGCCCCGCTGTTTGCGGGCGCCGCGCTGGTGTACGCGTCGATCGCGCGCGTGCGCTACGCCATCGCGGCGCTGGCCGTGCTCGCGCTGCTGCGCTGGCTGGTGGAAATTCCCTCGCTGTTCATTCACGGGCTGGAATTGTCGGCGACCGGCCCCGGGCTGTTCATGTTCGCCTGGTGGTTCATCTATCCGTTGATCGGCGTCACCGCGCTGGCGCTCGCCTACCGCAACCGGCGCCTCGTGCTGGCCGGCGCGCTGGTGAGCCTGCCGACGCTGGCCGGCATCGCGATGGTGGTGATTTTCGCGATCGGCGTCATGATCTACGGATTCTGATTAAGAATCGTGCGCTACTTCCAACAAAATTTCGCGTCCATCTCGTTCGTCCTGCGCGAGGCGTTGAACGCCTCGATGTTCTTGGGGTCGTCGAAATAGACGCGCTCCTTCTCAGCGTTCGCCTTGGCGTTGCGGATCGCCTGCGCGAGACCTTGCTTGCGGTCGCTCGTGCGCGCCGGCAGTTTTTCCATGAACACCACGTCGTAAGGGTTGCTCTCGACCCAGGCGAGCGCCTGGGCGCGCTGCGCCTTTTGGCGCGCGAGATCGCAGAAGGCATAGCCGTTGATGACGGGCCCGGCGAGCGTATTGAAATTGCGCATCGCCTCGCCCGACCGCGCGAGCAAGGGCGTGTTGGCTTCCGCGACTTCGGTCAGAGTGATATAGCGGTCCTTGGCGGCGTAGAACCAGAACACGGCGTCGTCGCGCAAGCCCACGTCATACATGCGGATCGCCAGCACCATCAGCGTCATCGGCGTCACAAGTTTCGGCTCCGCCACGATCAGGTCGCGCGCGGCAAGAATGTCCTCGCGCCGATCGGATTCCAACAGCTTGTTGTATTTCGTACCGACTGCGACTTGCGGCGTTTCGCCCGGCGCGCGCGCGGCCTGGTAGAACGGCTGCACGAAGACGTTGACCTTCTTCACCGGCTCGGCGGCGTAGGCGCCCGGCGCAAGCAGCAGAAACATAAATGCGGCGGTGACGCGTCTGCGAAGGCTCGGCATGCGGGGCATCCTTTGCGGCGGGAAATGCGGCCGGATGTGACGTTGCGCCTACAATGTCGATTTCAGCTTCAAATGATCCAGCCGGTTGATCGACGGCACCTCGATGCGCCGCTCGGCGCCGCCGCGTTCAAAATCGAGCGGGATCACCGTGCCGGCGCGGCCGCGCGCCCAGACTTTGCGGTAAAAGTCCGCAAGGCCGTCCGTCCGTTCGCCGTTGACGCCGACGATGATGTCGCCGCGCGCAAGACCGGCTTTCTCCGCCGGACCGGACGGTGTCACTTTCGACACCAGCAAGCGGCCGCCGACTTCGACGGTATTGAGGCCGAGCCACGGGCGTCCCTCGCCGTCGGCGCGGCCGTCGGCCAGGAGGTCGCCGAGGATCGGCCCCAGCCGGTCGATCGGCACGAACATATTTCCGGGCACGGGTTCGCCGCCGGCGGCGGCGTCGGGAACGATGAGCGAGCCGACGCCGACGAGTTTACCGTCGCGGCTGATCAAGGCTGCCCCGCTCCAGGTCGGATGCGGCGGCGCGGTGAAAATCGCCTCGTCGAGCAGATATTCCCAGGAGCCGGCGAATTCGCGTTTGCTCACCACGAACACCGGCCGCACCATCGCGGTGCCGCCGAAGCTCGCGATCAGCACCGGGTCGCGCACCTTCACGTCGGCGGAACTGCCGATGGCGAGCGGCTTGAGCTTGAGCGGCGCGCTGGTGCGCAGCAGGCCGAAGCCGCTTTCATGGTCGTAGCCGACGATATCGGCCGGCACCGTACGGCCGTCATTTGTCATCACCTCGGCGGCAAAGGCTTCGACCATGAGATAGCCGATGGTGAGCACCAGCCCGCTTTGGTCGATGACGATGCCGGAGCCCTCGCGCGAGCGGCCAAGATTTTCGACGGTGCGGCCGTCGGCATTGATGTGGGTCTTGATGCGCACCACCGCGGAGACAAGCTCGTCAAGCGAAGTGCTCTGCGCGCCGGCCGGCAGCGCGCTCGCCACCAGCGCAAGCGCGCCCAGCAGAGCGTTGCGGCTTGCGCGGCGGATCGCGATGCGCATCGGCATCCCCTTCGGAAACGGCGGTCTCATGGCGACTCTACCGCCGCGGCCGGGAGCCCGCCAGCCCGTCCGATTGAACTCAAGCGAATCCGCATGTATTTCCCGCGCATGTCCCGCAAGCCGTATCATGTGCGCCGCTCGAAAACCGGGCTCGGCCTGTTCGCCGCAGCGCCGATCGAAAAAGGCGCATCCATCGCCGAATACTCGGGCCCGCGCATTTCCAGCGCCGAGGCGCAGCGGCGCGAGCGGCGTACCGGCAGCCGCTACATGTTCGAGATCAACAGCCGCGTCACCATCGACGGCTCCGGCCGCGGCAACATTGGGCGCTACGCCAACCATGCCTGCGGCCGCGCGCCGAACGCGGAATCCACGCTGGCGAAAGGCAAGATCATTTTACGGGCGATCAAGAACATCCGGCCGGGCGACGAGATCACCTACGACTACGGCCGCGAATATGTGGAGCTATTCCTCAAGACGAATGGCGGCTGTAAATGCGCGGCCTGCGTCAAGAAACGCGGCAAGAAACCTACCCTGCGTGAACGAGCCGCAGCGAAGCCTCGGCGGGGCCGGCGCTGGTGACAAAAAAGCTCATATTATTCTGTTGCGCCTGGGCCGGTGCAGCAAGGCCGAGCCCGCCGACAATCATTGTGACGGCGAGCGAATAACGCAGCGAAGATTTCATTGAGTTTCTCCCGGCGTTGTTTTGCCTTGTCCGGATTAACCCCGCGCCCCCGCCCCATATTGCGCGTCGGTCACCGGCTCAAGCCATTCGACATGTTTGCCGTCGAGGTGCTCCTGCATCGCGATATGTTCCATCGCCGCATTGGCCGACGCGCCATGCCAGTGTTTCTCCCCCGGCGGTATCCATACCGTGTCGCCGGCACGTATCTCGCGTATCGGACCGCCAAACGTCTGCACCCAGCCAAGGCCCGACGTGACGTGCAGGGTCTGCCCAAGCGGATGCGTGTGCCAGGCGGTGCGCGCTCCCGGCTCGAAACGCACCCAGTTCGAACGGATGCGCGCCGGCGCCGGCGCGTCGATGATCGGGTCCTGCCATACCGCGCCGGTGAACGATGGCGCGGCCATCTTGCGAGAGGGCAGCGAACCGCAGGGGCGAATGTCCATTTTTCAATCCTCCGATTTACGGCGGGAGCTTACCGGCATTTTAGGCCAACAAAAAATCCGGCGCCTGACGACGCCGGGTTGCGTTTGAAAACCGAAATTCGATCTGGCTTTCAGCCGACTGCAAATTGCCGGCCGCCTGCTTGCCGCGCTCGGTGACGATCTCGAAGCTGATCTTCTGACCTTCCACGAGCGAGCGCATCCCTGCGCGTTCGACCGCGCTGATATGCACGAACACATCCTTCGAACCGTCATCCGGCTGGATGAAGCCGAAGCCTTTTTGCGCATTGAAGAACTTCACAGTGCCGACCGGCATCATCGTATCCTTTCACGCTTAGCATTGAACGCCCGCGCGCGTATCGCGTGGGCGGCAACAATCCAAGTTTTGGGAAATCACTTGAGTTAGCGCAACCCAAAGACCGGGAGCGTGTCAGCAAGTTGAAGCCGAAAACCAGGTTGCGGGCGGACATAAGCCCCAATTTTTCCGGGAGGTCAATGTCGCGACACCGGCACTATGACAATTGAGAATTCATGCGCCGCCAACTGCTGCCCGGCGCATATATCGCTTTATGAATTGGTAATTCGCGCCCGTTATAGTTCCATAGCGTCGAGCCACGAACGGTTAACACATCATTAACTTGGCGGGCCGCCGCCCATGTCCGTGACGTAGAGAACCCTATGCAAAAAGAGAAACGCAAAAATTCACGCAAGCCGATGCGATACACCGCATGGGTGGCGATGGAAAATTCGCAATTACACGGCTGCGTGGTGGCGGACATTTCCGAAACCGGTGCGCGGCTGGATGTGGAAAATTCCGAGCAGCTACCCGACAATTTTACTTTGTTGTTGTCGGGCCAGCGCAACAATACTCCGCACCGGCACTGCCACGTCGTATGGCGCCTGCCGAACCAGATCGGCGTGCATTTCGAAAAGCGTATCGCCGAACCGGTTAAGCCGACAGCCGTCGCCAAGCCGGACGATCGGGACACTCCGGCCGCCGAGCCAGCGTCCGCCGAAAGCGCCTAAACCCGCTCGGCGCATTCGCGCACGAACTGCAACCGATCCGGAACTCGGTTACTCCTGCTAGGTCTGCTGAATGGCGGAGAGCAGCCATTCGCCGCCGCGCGCGCGCATGAAGGTCCACAACTCGGTCGCTTCGACGGGCGAGACGCCGCCCTCGACCACGCGGCCGCTTGCGCGTTCGACCGTTTGATCGATGAGCGAGAAACGCATGGCAAGCGTCGCGAATTCGGTTGCGCCCTCGCTCCAGGCTTCGGACAGATCGCCTTGCAATAGCTTCACGCCGGAAATTTTGTTGACGAGGCCGCGGCTGGCGTTCTTGGCGAGATCATCGGAGAAGTAGGAGAACATTTCCGGCGTCGCGCGCGCGCGCAGGGCGCCAAGATCCTCGGCGCCATAGGCGGTCTGGATTTCGCCGAGCAGAGTCTCGAACGCGTCGTAGTCCTGCTTGACGATGGCGACATCCTCGTTGCCCGGCATGGTCGCGTTGCCCATCGTCGTCGCGCTCAGGCCGGAGCGGGGATCGCCATACTCGTGCATCTGCCGCGGCATCGGGCCGGCCAAGGCCGGCTGGTTGCGCCGCTGCCACCACGCCCAGGCAAGCCGTGCCACGATCACGATCAGGCCGATCTGCAGGATGAGGCCGAGGATGGAGGCGAGCCCGCCCATATTGCTGAACATGCCGTGACCGAACAGCATGCCGAACAATCCGGCGCCGATGAATCCGGCGGCAAGTCCGCCGAGCAAACCCGGCCGATTGAAAAAGCCGCCGGCGGGCGCGCTTGCCTGTCCCACCGCCGCAGGGCGGCCGGGCTGCGTCATGCTGCGCTCGATCGGCGCGGCGCCGCGCGGCGCGGTGTTGGTAGAGGCCGGCGCCGAGAAGGTGCGCGAACCGCGGCTGCCGCCACTGGAGGGACGCGCATCGGCGTGAGCGGCCAGCATGACAAGAGCCGTGACAACGGCGAGCAGTGCAAGCAATGGGCGGAATCGGCGGATCATGGCTACCCCTTCAAAGCCCGGCTCGGGCCGCCAGACCATATGGTGTTTCGGCCTGGTTTGGTAAGGGGTGCTGGAGTCGCAGCCATTTTATAAGTGCTTTATGCCCCCCGGCGGAGCCGTTGCCCGATAATTACCCCTGCCATGCTCCAGCAATGCCTTGTGCAGTGCGGTACGAAAGGTCGCGTTTGCCGGAACCGGTCAGGGCGCCATCGTCTCTTTTACGGCGGCGACTAGCTGCTTGAGCGTGAACGGCTTCGGCAGGAACACGTATTGTCCGGGCTCCGGCAGGTTTTTCTGGAACGCATCCTCGGCATAACCGGAGACGAAGATGATCTTGAGATCGGGATCGCGCTTGCGCAATTCCTTGAGCAGCGTCGGTCCGTCCATTTCCGGCATCACCACGTCGGAGACGACGAGATCGACGGTGCCGCCGCGCTTTTCCATAACCTCGATCGCCTCGACGCCGTTGCCGGCTTCAAGCACGGTATAGCCGCGTGAGGCTAGACCGCGGGCATTGAGCGCGCGCAGTCCTTCCTCGTCCTCAACCAACAGGATCGTACCTACGCCGGTAAGATCGGTTGTGGTCGCACGCACCATGTCGTCGGCGGCAGCGATCGCGCCGGCGATCTCGGCGGCATTGCTGGGCATGATGTCCTCCTCGCCCGCTACATGACGCGGCAGGAAGATGCGGAACATCGTGGGATGTCCTTGCTCGGATTCCGCATAGATGAATCCGCCGGTCTGTTTGACGATGCCATACACGGTGGAAAGGCCGAGCCCGGTGCCCTTGCCGACCTCCTTGGTCGAAAAGAACGGCTCGAAGATTTTCTCGATGATCGTGGCCGGAATGCCATGGCCGGTGTCGGATACTTCGATCATCACGTAATCGGCGGCCGGCATGCCCTTGTAGGAAAACTTCGCGCTCACCTCGGCCGTCACGTTGGCGGTTCGCACCGTGAGCTTGCCGCCATCCGGCATGGCGTCGCGCGCGTTGACCGCGAGATTGACGATCACCTGCTCGAGCTGGGAGATGTCGACCTTGACCGGCCACAGGTCGCGTCCATGCACGACATCGAGCGTGACTTTTTCGCCGATCAACCGCTTGAGCAGCATTCCGAGATCGGAAAGCACCTCGCCGAGATCGAGCACCTGCGGGCGCAACGTTTGCCTGCGCGAGAACGCCAGCAATTGGCGCACCAGCGCCGCCGCCCGGTTGGCGTTCTGCTTGATCTGCATGATGTCGGAAAATGACGGGTCGGTCGGCTTGTGTGCGTTGAGCAAAAAGTCGGTCGCCATCATGATGGCGGAGAGCACGTTGTTGAAGTCGTGCGCGATGCCGCCGGCGAGCTGGCCGACCGATTCCATCTTCTGCTGCTGATTGACGCGGTTCTCCAGCGTGCGCTGGGTCGTGGTCTCCAGCGCATAGACAATCGCCGCTTCCGCGTCGCTGTCCTTTTCTTCGACGGCGGAGACGAAGAAGCTTGCCCAGCGCTCGCTTTGACCGGCGAGCGCGGCGTCAACGGGAAGAATATCGCCCTGCCCTTCGGCCGCCTTGCGGATCATCGCTTCCAGCGGGGGGCGATCGCGCTCGGCCACCACCGAGAGGATCGAGCGGTCGTCGCCTTTGAGTGCGTCGTGAAACAGCCGCGCGAACCGCGCATTGCTGCGCGCGATCCTGCCGGACTTGTTGACGGTCGCGATGGCCATCGGCGTATTCTGGAAGAAGCGCATGAAGCGCACTTCGGCGGCGCGCTGCGGATCGGTGCCGTCGTCGCGGGCGCGGTTAAGCACCAGCGTGCGCGAGACACCGGCAGCGCCGTCGGCGCCGAACGCAACCTTGTGGAACAGGCGCACGGGAACCGGGCGGCCGCTGCGATCCTTGAGATCGAGGTCGAGCACTTCCGTCTTCACTTCGCCCGGCGCGGCATTAAGCGTGGTGAGCAATGCGGCGCCGTCGCCCGCCACAATGTCGGACAGCTTGAGCGAGCCGGCGCCCACTTGCGCGAGATCGTGGCCAAGCCAGGCGGCAAGCGTGGCGTTGAGATAGACCAGCGCGCCATCGGCATCGACCGAGAAGAACCCTGCCGGCGCGTGATCGAGATAATCGATGGCGCGTTGCAATTCCTGAAAGACGTTCTCCTGGCCCTGCCGGTCGCGCGTCACATCCGCGACCGACCATACTGTGAGCTTGGCATCGTGCCTGCCGTCGCCGAGCGGGCGCACGCGCAGCCGCAACCAGCGCGCCGGCTCGCCCGTGGCGCCGGTGATGCGCACTTCCTCCACCAGACGGCGGCCCTCGCGACCGGCCTTGAGCAGCCGATAGATCGATTCCGAGACATCCGGATCGCCGATAAAGACCCGCTCGATCGGGCGCACGTCGTCGGCGCCGGTTGCGTCGATCAGGTCGAGATAGGTGGCGTTGGCATAGAATACGCGGCCGCTCTGGTCGGTGACGACGACGCCGTCAAAGGAGCCGTCCACCAGCACCTTGGCAAACGCATGGCCGCCGGACTTGCCCGGCAGGCGTATGACCCCTGAGGCCATCGCGAACAGCGAAAATACGCCGATGGTGGCCAGCAGCGATAGCAAAGCGAGAATATAGGGCTCGGCATTGCTGCGGCCGACATAGAGCAGACCGGCGGCGGCGCCGACCAGCGCCACAGCGACCAACAGCACGAGGCCGATGCTGCCGCTGCGCGGCGCACTCTGCCCGCGGTCGAACGCCTCGCGTCCAAGTCCCGCCTGTGCCGGGACCTGTTCCTGGGCTTGTCCCGGATCTTGCTCGTTGTTGAGGTTCCGCGCCGCCATGCCGGAATTGAGCCTCGTGTCGGGCCGCGCCGCAGCGGCACCCGATTCCCTGAGTGCCCCAGGGCGGGCGGTCTGCGCAAGTCCTTCGCGCAAGGCTCCTTCACCCAAGTCCGGCCGGAACATGGCGTCTTATGGCTTAAATGCGCGGCGCAGCCGCATCACATAGCCGATCACTTCGGCGACAGCCTTGTAATGTTCGGGCGGGATGGCCTGGTCGACCTCGATGGCGGCGTGCAAGGCGCGTGCGAGCGGCGGGTTTTCGACAATCGGGATCGAATGCTGGCCCGCCACTTCGCGGATCTTGAGTGCGAGTGCATCGACGCCCTTGGCGACGCAAATCGGGGCATCCATGCCGCGGTCATATTGCAGGGCGATCGCATAGTGGGTCGGATTGGTGATGACCACAGCGGCTTTGGGCACCGCCGCGATCATGCGCCTGCTCATGCGCTGCTGGCGGATTTGCCTGATCTTGCCGCGGATGGCGGGGTCGCCTTCGCTCTGCTTGAACTCTTCCTTGAGTTCGCGCAGCGACATCTTCTGCCGTTCGTACCATTGCCGGTACTGGAACAGGTAATCCGCGGCCGCGATCAAAGCGAGAATGGCGACCACAACGCCGAGCACCTTGAGCGCCATCGACTGGACGAACGGCATTATCATCGCCGGGTCGGTCCACGTCAGGCCCTCAAGACGGTCGCGTTCGGGCCACATCAACATCCACATCACGGTGCCGACGAGCACGAGCTTGGCCAAACCCTTGGCGAAATTCGCCAGCGCCTGTTTGGAGAACAGCCGCTTCATGCCCGCCATCGGCGAAATCTTCGAGAGCTTCGGCTTGAGCGTCTCGGCCGACCAGACCAGACGGTGCTGAATAAGGTTGCCGGCCAGCGCCGCGAGCGCGAGCAGCAGGAAAGGTATCGCAATCGCCGCGATCAGCTCGGCGCCGAGCTTTTCCGCAAGCCGCAAAAGCCCGGGGCCGTCGGTGCGGATAGCGTGGGCGTTCGCAAACAGGCCGCGGAACGTCGTGCTGAGGCCGGACCCCATGCCGCCGGAAAAGGCCATGAGCACCAGCGTCGCGCCGGCAATGATGAACCAGTTGCTGACTTCCTGGCTCTTGACGACGTCGCCACGCTTGTGCGCGTCGTCGAGCTTCTTTTGCGTCGGGTCTTCTGATCTTTCGATATCGTCTTGTTCCTCGGCCATGTTCGCTCGTCCTAGCGGGTCACGATTGCGGCACGAGCGCGCCGAGGACGCCTTCGAGATAGCCGAGGAAAGTGCTCATCATCGCGCCGACGACGAGCAGCAGCAGCAGGAAGCCGAGCAGAATCGACAACGGCAACCCGACGAAGAACACTTGCATTTGCGGCATCAGTCGCGACAACAAGCCGAGCCCGAGATTGAACAGCAGGCCGAACACCAAAAACGGCGCCGACAATTGCACGCCGATGCGAAACGCCGTGGTGACTGTGCGCGTCACCAGATCGGCCATGTCGCCGGTGACCGGGAGCTCTCCCGGTTGAAACAGTTTGTAGCTGTCGTTGAGCGCCGCGATCACCAGATGATTCAGATCGGTGGCGAAGATCAGCGTGATCCCGAGCACGGTGAGAAAATTTCCGACGATGACGCCCTGCTGGCCCTGCGTCGGGTCAACGGCGGTGACAAAGCCGAGACCGAGTTGCTGCGCCACCACCGAGCCCGCGACCTGTAGCGCCGAAATCGCCAGCCGCGCGGTGAGACCGAGCACGGCGCCGATCAGGAGTTCCTGCCCCATCATCAGCAGCACCGGACCGATAGCTTGCAGATCGACCGCATAGGCGCCGCGATGCAGCGGCAACAGGATCGCGGTGAGCACCAGCGCCAGCGTGAGCCGCACGCGCGCCGGCACCGAAAGTTCGCCGATGCCCGGCAGCAGCATCACCATGGTGCCGATGCGCGCGAACACCAGCAGAAAGGATGCCGCGAGCGCGGGCAGAAACGAGATATCGATCCGCATGAATTTTCAGCCGCCGCTGATAATGCGCGCGGCGATGCGATGCATCTGACCTTGCATGATCGAAGCCATGAACGGCAGCGAGATCAGCATGGCGATAAATATGGCGAGAATCTTCGGCACGAAGACCAGCGTCATTTCCTGGATTTGCGTCAATGCCTGAAACAGCGAGATGCCGACGCCGACCGCAAGGCCCACCAGCATGACCGGGCTCGCCACCAGAATCAGCGTCAGGATCGCGTCGCGCGCAACATCGAGCGTTTCCGGTCCGGTCATTGCATTTTCCTTTTCTTCTTGCCCGCAGCGCGGGTGTGCCAAATCAGCGCCAAGTCAGATCGGCATCTTCATGATTTCTTCGTAGGCATGGATCACACGGTCGCGCACCGCAACCACCGCGTCGATCGCCACCTCGGTTTCCGCCACCGCCGTCACCACATCGACGATATTGGCTTTGCCGGCGGCCAGCGCCTGCGATTGCGTGTCCGACTTTTTTCCGGCTTCGGCGACGGCACCGAGCGCATCCTTGAGCACGGATCCGAAATTGGCGCCCTCCCCGCTTGCGCCTTTGGCAAAACCGGCGGCGGGATCGGTAAGGCGTGAAATTGCGCTGTAGGCGTTGGCGGCGGAAATCGGTGACGGCATGGGTCAGCCTCTTTTAAGCTTTGAGAATGTCGATGGTGCGCTGGATCATGCGGCGCGTTGCGCCGATCACGTTGACGTTGGCTTCGTAGGAACGCTGGGCGTCACGCATGTCGGTCATTTCGACCAGCGGATTGACGTTGGGATATTTGACGTTGCCATTGACGTCGGCGGCCGGATGGCCCGGCTCGTATTTCATCCGGAATTCGGAGTTATCGGTTCGCACGCCGCCAAGACCGACAACACGCGCATCGAGCGCACGGTCAACCTCGGAGCTGAAGCTCATCAGCCTGCGCCGGTATGGATCGCCGCCTGCCTTGCCCGGCGTCGAGTCGGCGTTGGCGATGTTTTCGGAAATCACGCGCATGCGGCCGGCTTGAGCGCGCAAGCCGGAGGCGGCGATGGACATGCTTTTGAGAAAATCCAAGATCGTTCTCCTTAAAATCTGGGGCGCGGTCTCGCATGCGAATCCGCAGCGGCGTTTAGCGTTTACCGAGCGCGGTCTTGATGAGGCCGAGGCTGCGCGAATACAGTGCGGTCGCCGCCTGGTAATCCATCTGGTTGGAAGCCACTTTCATCATCTCGTCCTCCAGCGTCACCGCGTTTCCGGTCGGGCGAACTTCGTATTGGCCTTTGCTCTCGCTGCGGAACGGCGACGACGTCGAAAGCGAAAGCCCCCCGATGTGACCGGATTCGGTGCGCGTGAGCGCGACGCTGGACACAACCGAGTTGCGCGCGGTCAATGTCGGCTCGTTCATTTTCGGAGGCGCCAGATCTTGCGGACGGAAATTGGGGGTATCGGAGTTGGAGACATTCTCCGCCAGGACGCGCTGGCGCGCCTGGTGCCACTGCAACCGCGTCCGCAGCATGGAGAGAATAGGTATGTCGGTAATGGCCATGATGTCCCCCCAGCCCCGGCGGCCCGGTTGCAAACAAGTTGCAGGCAAGCCGTTGTCTTGCCGCAGCTAGGCAGAGTTTGCCGGGTGTATGGTTAATGGCGGGTTAAACCGGCGGCTGGCGCCCTGTAACGGGTTTCCTTTAAGGTGCGAATTGTTTATGGCTGCGGCCCTAGGCAAGCGGAACGTGCCGCTTTATTAAGAGTTTGTTAGTATTTGAGGCGGCAAATGTTACCCACCACGTTAACCACTCGGGCGATTCACGCCTGCGCGGTTTGCAGCATGCGGCGCGGAGCAGATTGATGTTCGACAGCCTGTTTGGCTCGGCAATGCCGCTCCCCGCGAAATTCTTCATCGCCTTCCTGATCGTGCTTGGGCTGATCGCGCTGACCGCCTGGGTCGTGCGCCGCTATGGCGCCGATCGTATCGGCGCGGGCGCCGCGCGCGGACGCCAGCCCCGCCTGGCGGTGATCGATGCGGCATCGATCGACGGGCGCCGCCGCCTGGTTTTGATCCGCCGCGACAATACCGAGCACCTGCTGATGATCGGCGGCCCGACCGATGTGGTGGTCGAGCCGAATATCGTACGCAGCGTCGGCGCGCGCGAGATCGCACGCAAAACGACGCACGCCCCGGCGGCCGAAGGCAATTCATGGCCATTGCAGCCGGCGCCCGAACCGGCAGCGGCACCCACACCGGCGCCAACCGCGCGGTCTAATCGCTCGATACTCGCATACGAGGCAACGCCGCCGCAAAGCGAACCCATCATACGCCCGCGTTCGTCCTCCTCTTCGCTCACGGGTCTGGCGGCCGAGCTTTCAAGCCGGCTCAATCCGCCTTCCGATTTCGGCACGCCTGCCGCGCGCCCATCGCCGGCTTCCAATTTGACGCGCGCCGAACAGGCCGCCGCCGAACAAGACAGCAATCTTGCCGAGATGGCGCAACGGCTGGAAGCCGCCTTGCGCAATCCCATGCAGGGCGATGGACGGCCGCCGGTAACCGATGCTCTGGCGATGCCCCAGCCGGATCAGGCGCCGGCGCGTCCGAAATTCCTGGATAATGGGCGGGGCCCCGCCGGCGATCCGAATGCAGTCCGCGTCGACCCCAAGGTTGCCGCCAAGCACCTCTACGACAATCTCGAACAGGAGATGGCGAGTTTGCTGGGCCGTCCTTCAGGAAAAACTTGACGGCAACCACGTCCGACCGCCGTGTCCGTCTGGCGACGGTGGCGGTTGGGGTAGTGGCGATCATGGCTGCGGCGACGCACGCGGCCGCGCAGGACATCAGCGTCAATTTCGGACAAGGCAGCGGGCTGACCGAGCGCGTGATCCAGATGATCGCGCTGCTCACGGTGCTTTCGCTCGCGCCGTCGATTCTCGTTATGATGACCTCGTTCACCCGCATCGTGGTGGTACTCTCGCTGCTGCGCACCGCGCTCGGCACCGCCACCGCGCCGCCCAATGCGGTGATCGTGTCGCTGGCCTTGTTCCTCACGGCCTTTGTGATGGGTCCGGCGCTTCAGCGCGCCTATGACACCGGAATCAAACCGCTGATCAACAACGAGATCAGCATGGAGCAGGCGTTCGAGCGCACAACCGATCCGCTGCGCAGCTTCATGCAGAAGAACGTGCGCGAGAAGGATCTCAAATTATTCGTGGATATGTCGAACGAGGCTGCGCCCGCGCGGCCGGAAGACATGTCGCTGCGCGTGCTGGTGCCGGCCTTCATGATTTCGGAACTCAAACGCGCCTTCGAGATCGGCTTCCTGCTGTTCCTGCCGTTTCTCATTATCGATCTGGTCGTCGCCTCGGTGCTGATGTCGATGGGCATGATGATGCTGCCGCCGGTCGTGGTGTCGCTGCCGTTCAAGCTGATATTTTTCGTGCTGGTGGACGGCTGGAGCCTGGTCGCCGGCTCGCTGATCCAGAGCTACGGGACGTAGACGGCAACAGCTCAGAGTCTAATCGATTCCGATTGAAGCAGCCCCCGCTCAATTTTTTTGAGCATGATCTTTTCCGAAAACCGGTTCCCACTTTTCGGGATCATGCTCTAATCAATCCGCCCGCCGGAAAAACGCCGTCCCGGCACCGAGAGGAAATAACCCACCGCCTGCCCGCCATCGGCACCGACGACGCTGCCGGTGGTGTATTGCGAGTCGCTCGACGCCAGGAACACCGCGACGCCGGTCACATCCTCGCCGCTGCCGACACGCCCCATCGGCACACCCTTGCGCCGGCCTTCGTAAATTTCCGCGTCGGCATACATCGCTTCGGTGCCGGGCGTGCGGATATAGCCGGGCGTGATCGCATTGGCGCGAATGCCGTAGGGCGCCCATTCCACCGCCTGCAATTTCGTCAGCATGATCAGCCCGGCTTTCACCACGCTGTAGGAGCCGGCCCAGTTGTAGGGAAACAGCCCGGCGATCGAGGCGATATTGACGATCGCGCCGGACTTCTGCGCGATCATGTGGCGCGCGGCGGCCTGGCTCACCAGGAACGCGCCTTTGAGGCCGATATTCATCGTGGTGTCCCAGGCCTGCTCGGGCAATTCCTCGAGCTTGCCGGGCACGATCTTCATAGCGTTATTGACGACGATATCGATCCGCTTGAACTGCCCGATCGCGCCGTCGATCAGTTTCTTGATGTCGCCGGCTTTGGCCACGTCCGCCGCAAGCGCGAGACTTTTTGCACCGAGTTTCGCCACGTCCGCGGCGGTCGCTTGCGCTGTCTTCGGATCGATGTCGCTGACGACCACCTGCGCGCCTTCGCGCGCATAGGCCAGCGCAATGTCCCGGCCGATACCGCGCCCGCTGCCGGTGACGATGGCCACTTTGTCCTTCAAACGCATGCGGGGTCTCTCTCTATTGCGAAGCCATGACGCCGGCGTGCGGCGCGGCGAAAATTTCAGCGTGTGGCCGGCCGGCTTTTGGGCAGCCGCGGCATGATGCTGCCGGTGGCGATTTGGTCGTCTTGCGGTGTGCGCAGCCGCGCGCCGCGCTGCGGTTTTGCCGGCAAGGCCGAGGAGTTGGCGGCAGGCTTTGCACCCGGCGCAGGCGGCGTTTGCGCCGGCGCGACGGTTGCTGCCGGCGCGGCCGACGAAAGCGCGCCGGCCTCCGGATAGCGCTTGCGCAATTCGCGCAGGAAGCCATCGAGCGTATCGACCGCCGCAACCATCTTCGCGATATCGCGGAACTCGGCGCCCGAGGTACCAAGCGGCGCGCTCACCACATCGAAGGCGCGCCGGTCGGTATTGTCCACCATCTTCGGGGCGTATTTCTCCCGGAAGCGCGCAAGCCCGATGGTATCTTCGCCGAGCGCATAGCCGATGGCCGCGCGCATGATGTCCGGCCGTTCAAGTTCGGTGAGCGGCTCGAAATCCTTCCAGCGCTCCGCGTACATCAGTTCGATTTGCTCGGCGGCATCGCGCCAGCGCCGTGCCGCCCACAGAATGTCGGAACGCAGCCGGATCGCCTCGCGGCCTTGGATTGCGGCGATGACTTCCAGGGCCAGATCGTGCCGGCCAATGTCGGAAAGACAACGCGCTTCGAGCAAGAGACGCTGATTGCGCAATTCGTTGGAAAGTTCCGCCGTGCGGGTTGCCCGCAACGTCGCCATCGCGCGATCCGGCTTGCGGTTGAGCAAATAGATGACGGCAAGACGGGTCGCGACCTGGGCGCGCGCGGCGCCCTGCAGACGGTGGTCGACCTGATGCTGCAAAAGTTCGGCCGCCTGATCGAGCAGATCGACCGACACCAGGCGGTCGGCGAGCCGGCGGATCATTTCGTCGCCGCGCCGTCCGATCGGGGTGAGTTCGCGGAAATCGTAGAACAGACCGAGCGCATCGACGGCGGGAAGCGCATCGCCCTTGCCGGCCAGGAACAGGCTGTCGAAGGTCGTGGCCGCTTCGTCATGAATGCGGCGCGTCATGTCGGAATTGGGGTGCGCCATCAAAGCAGTGCGCATGACATGGAAGGCGTCGCGATAGCGGCCTTCCTCGGTGTAGAGGCGTGCGAGCAATTGCAGCCCTTCGATCTCGGTCTCGTCGCCGCGCCACGCGGTTGTGAGGGTTTCAAGCTCGGCGATGACTTGGATGCTTTTTAGATCGCCGCTGGCGTGCCGCAACACGATCTCGCGCAGGCGGCCTTGCGCTGCGGAGCGCCGATTGGGAGAGTCCGCGGCGGCGCGATAGGCGGTGAGCGCCTCGTCGGTGCGGCCAAAGCCTTCCGCCAGCCTTCCGGTGAGCACCGCAATCGACGGCTCAAGCTCGCGCGGAATGCCAACGGTCTCGAACTCGTTGATCTGCTTGGCGGCGCCGGCAAAATCCTTCACCTCAATCGAGGATCGCACCGCCTCCTGCAAGGCGAACCGTTGCAACTGGATCGGCAGCGTGCCCATCGCCACTTCGACGTTGCGGAAACCCTCGCGCGACTCCGCCCATTTGCCCTGCCGCGCATGCGCCAATGCCCGCCAGATCGGCGCGTCGTGCTGATTGCCGATCAGCGGATTGGCCAGATCCTTGAGCGCCTCCTCGGTGCGGTTGAGCATGACGTTGGCGACCGATTTGAGCACCAGACCGGTGATGTCGTCGGCGCTGGCCTTGTCATCGGCAAGCGCGACGTCGAGCACGGCTTTGGCCTCCGCGAACATGTCGCGTGCAAGATAGAATCGCGCAAGATCGAGACGTGGGGCATTGCGCTTGCCTACCGGCGAGGCCGCCGCCTTGCGGATCAGTTCGGACTGCCGCGCGCTGAAATCGGCTTGCTGATCGAAGCCCCAAAGTTGCGTGTCGAAGATCAGCGGACGGAAACTGCCGGCTTGACGCCCGGAGGCGCCCGCCGAAAGCGTGAGCCCTCCGGGCCGGCTGACCACGACCTTGTCGGCTGCGAGTTCGGCATTGATGTCGTCGGCCAGCGGTTGCAGCACGACGCCGTGGGTGGAGCCGAGCGCGCGGAACTCGACAAAATCCTGCGAGCGCAGAAAGCCGCGGGCGGGTCCGAGCGCGGTAACCACCAGCAGCGTGTCGCCAATCTCCGGATCAGCGATCTTGTGCAGCGTGTGCGGCTCATCGAACGGGACGGTGATGCTCGCGCGGTTCGGCCCGACGATATTGCGGGCGATGCCGAGCGGACGCGTCGGCGTCAGCATCGTATCGCCGATGGTGATGGCCCAGCCCCGGCCTTCCGCCGCCATGCTGGCAAGCCGCGGACGCTCAAGCTTGATGCGCACCACGGCCTCGTCCTCCTGCGGGCGGAGCACTGCGGCGCTGCGGATCATACGGCTGGAGTCGGAATTAAGCGCGCCGACGTCGATCTTGGCGGCCGTGTCGAACACCAGCCAAAGCGTGTCGGCGCGACGGAAAACCGCGGCGGGTGTCGGTGCGCCGAATGGAAAGAGCAGGCTGAGATTGTCGCCTTGGCGACGCAATTCAACAGTGACGGGCGCATTGGCGCCGCGCGCCGGTGCGGCGGGGGCCTCCGGCGCAGGACGGCTTTCCGCAGCCGGCGCGGGCGCAACCGGAGCGGCGGGAGCGGCCGGTTCGGCCACGGCTTTCGGTATTTCAGGCGCGTCGGCGGCCAGCGGCGCGGCGGCTTTTTCGGCAAGCTTGTCGGCAGCGGGCGCGGCAGGCTGAGCCGGCTCTTTCACTGGCGCAGCGGCGGCAGGTGCGGGAGACGGAACAACGGGAGACAGCGCCACGGCCGGCGCAACCGATGCGGCGGGCTTTGGTGCAGCCGGCGGCGGCGATGCCTTGGCCTGGTTTTCCGGCCCGGCGCCCTTGGCAGGAACGGTTTCCGGCGCCTCGATCTTGGGGAGGCTTTCCTTCGCCGCCGCCTCCGCGGGCTCGGCATCGGCTTCCGTACTTGCCTCGGCCGGCATGGCTTTGTTGCTGACATCCACCACGTAATTTTTTTCTTCGCGGAATGTGCGCGCGTCGACCTTGCCTTTGAAAATGAAATTCACCGCGACGGAATCGTGCTCGATCTCCATGTCGATCGATTCCAGCGCCGCCGGCAACGTGGCCTTGGCGTCGGCCAGATCGTATTTGATCGGTTGATTGAAGTTCAGCGTCAGCCGGTCATCGGCGCGCTCGGTCGAAACACCGGCCATATCGGGCAGCTCGAACATGTAGCGGGTGAATGTCGGTTGAGCGCCGACCTTGACTCGGATCGCCGCCTGATTGCGCTTAACATTGGTCTTGCGCTGCTGGCGCAATTCCTTTTCCGCTTCGCGCGTGCGGCGGGCGAGTTCCTCGACGACGTTTTCCGGCAGACCGGGCAACAGACCGGTCCAGTTTTCCGGCATAAGATCGACGAATAGCCGCTCGGCGGCGGCAATGGAATTGACCTTCGCCTGGCGCGCGAGCGCAAGCCTGATCGCCTTGCCATCGGGGTCGCGCCGCGCCGCGCTGATATATTCCGGCGCGCTGGCATTGATGCGATCGAGCGGTATCTCGACCGGCTGCTTGAAGCTGATGATGACGATGCCGCCGGACTGGCGAACGTCGGCCTCCACTTCTTCCGCCAGACGGATGACAAGCCGCGCGAAGCCGCCGGTGGTGGTGACGCTCACCTCGCCTTTGACCGGCGCTGCGGAAGCCGGCGTCGGGAACGTCAGCGAGAGCGCAAACAGGAACAGCGCTTCGAGCAGGACGAATACCGCGATCACGCGCAATGCCAGCCGTGGCGGCACCCGCACGTGGGAAGCGCGCATCTCGCGCAAGCTGATTGGATTGATGGGACTATACGCCGCCATACAAAACCTACGCTGGCGGGTCGCCCCGCCACCCTCGACCACAACACCCGTCGCGATAGCCTAGGGTTTGGAAATTAAGGCCGCGTTAACCGCGTTCAGCCGCCCGCCGGCCGGCCTTCGATTTTCGGCAGATTTCCGGGATTTGGTTTGTCGCCTGCCGCACTGGCGCGGTTGGCAAGCGCCACCGTGAGCCGCTCGGCCGCTTCCGAGGACATCTGCGAGAGAATATCGGACATCCGCCGTGGATTGATCTGGGTGGAGACCTCCAGCAGGATTTTCATGTCGAGGCGCTCGAAAATCCGGGCTGCGTCCTTGGCTTTCATACTTTCATACATTGTGACGAGGCTTTTGAAGCGCGTCGTCTCCGCCTCGTCGCGCTTGTTCATGGCGGTGCCGATGCGGTTCTCGACTTCCTTGAGTTCCGCCACGCGCGCTTCGAGACGCTTTTCCGCCGCCTTGATGAGGCTTTCGCGCATTTCCATTTCGCGCCCGCGCGCATCGAGTTCCTGGCGGCGGTCGTGCAGCCGCTCAAGAATCGCCCGTTCGCCGGCGGAAGCGGATCTGCCGCTGTCGAGCGGGATCGCGGTGCCGCCGGAATTTGCAATCGGAGCCGTCGGTTTCTCCGTGACCTTGAGCGGAATTTCCGCCGCCGATTTATTCTCGCCGACCGAGCCGGTGACGTCTGGATAATTGAACACCGTCGAGGCCCAGGATGACCTGGGTGTGGTGGGTGTGGCAGGCATATCGCCGGTATTTACTGCGGCGGGCGCAATCGTGGCCGGCGGCTCGAACTGCGTGATTTTCAAGGTCTCCTTGCCGCGATTGGCCAGCCGCTCCCCGAGCGTATAGCCGCCGTCAAGCACGAGCCCGAAGCTCTTGAGGATGAAGAGAGCGCCGACCGCCACCAGGACGATCGGGATCAGCCGGAAATCGCGCGCAAAGCGGATCATGCCGCGATTCTTCAAGCCGCTTGGCCGTTGACGCGCGCGCGTGCGCGCACGGCGAAAGCCGCCGCGGCGGCCACCACCGTCTTTGCGTCGGTAACCGGCGTGCGCGGTTTATTTTCCGCCGGCCGGGCCGCCGCTGCAATGCCGGCGAGCCGCGCCATCAGGTCTTCGCCGGCGGCAATCTGCCGGTCGAGATCGCCGGACAGGCTTTCGGCCCCGCGCAATCGTTCGCCAATATTCTGGTCGCATTCGCGCGCCGTGAGCTTGAGGCCCGCGATGGCGCGCTCGGCGATCTCGGTCGCAGTGATAAGCTCCGCAATGGTGACTCTGAGCGTCTGCTCGTCGGCTTTCAACAGCCGCAATTGCTTGTTGAGGCGGACGCAGTAAAGGATCGTGAGCAGCAGCAGAATCGCAACCAGGCTCTCGATCGCAAAGCCAAAGCCGTAGGTCACGGTGCCTCCAGTCGGGTGGTGGATTCGTCCGCCTTCTCGAACATGGCGAACGTGGTCCTGGGTTTGCGCAATGCCTTGGCGACACGCACCGCAACACGGTCGCCGACACGGCCCATGCGTCCTTCGCTGAGCGTGACGTCGCCACAGCGCACGGTCACCATCGCGTCGGGTTTAAGCTCAAGGGTAAGCGTGTCGCCGACGCCGAGTTTCATCATTTGCCTGAGCGGGAGATGCGCCTCGTAGAGCACCGCATCGACGCCGACCTGCGCCTGGCCGATTTCGGTGGCAAGATGCCCTTCCCAGATCGGGTCGCGGCCGAATTTCTCGCCCATGAACATCTGCAGCAGCACGGCGCGTATCGGCTCGATGGTCGCATATGGCAGCAGCAATTCGATATTGCCGCCGCGGTCTTCCATGTCGATGCGCAGGCGCACCAGGATCGCGGCATTGGCCGGCCGTGAAATAGCGGCGAAGCGCGGATTGGTTTCCAGCCGGTCGATATTGAATTTGACCGGCGAGAGCGGCTTGAAGGCAAGTTCGGCGTCCGCCAGCACCACTTCGATCATGCGTTTGACCAGATTGGTCTCGATCGTGGTGTAGGGCCGGCCTTCGATGCGGATCGCGGTCTGCCCGCGCCGTCCGCCCAGCAGCACGTCGATGATCGAGTAAATCAGACTCGAATTGACGGTGAACAGGCCGAAATTTTCCCACTCCTCCGCCTTGAACACCGCGAGGATCGCCGGCAGCGGAATTGAATTGAGGTAGTCGCCGAAACGCACCGAGGTGATGCGGTCGAGCGAAACTTCGACGTTGTCGGAGGTGAAGTTGCGCAGGCTCGTCGTCATCAGCCGCACAAGGCGGTCGAAGACGATTTCCAGCATCGGCAAGCGCTCGTAGGAGACCATCGCAGAATCGATGATCGCGCGGATGCCGGAATTGTCGGTGATATTGATGTCGGCGAGGCTGAAACCAAGCAGGCTGTCGATTTCTTCCTGATTGAGGATGCGCTCGGCGCCGCCCTTGGCCGTCTGGTTGAATTGGCTGCCGTCATCGACCATGGCGGCCCATTGCGCCGCCGCGACATCTTCGCTGCCGCCTTCGGCGGGCTCAACCGGCAAAGGAGTCGGTGTGCCAGTCTCGGCTTCAAGCGCCAAGCCCCACTCGGCCGCCAATGCGTCCTGATCGATCTGTTCTTTTTGCGCCATGGGCTAGAAATTCATTCCGTTTGTTCGATGCAGAATTTGGTTTTGTTGGCCGTCACTGGACGACGATCTCCTTGAACAGCACGGCATTGATGCGGTTTGGAGCCACGGCAGCATTCACGCGGCGGGTCAATTCTTCCTTCAGCCGGTAGAGGCCGGCGGAACCGTCGAGATCGGTCGGCCGCAGTTCGCGCAAATAGGTCTGAAAGGCGTCCATCACGCGCGGCATCAACGGCTGGATCTGCGCGACCAGCGTTTGGTCTGCGAGTTCGAGCACCACTTTGACCTTGAGATATTGCGTGCGATCGCTGCCGGTATTGGAGAGGTTCACCAGCACGTCGGGCAGATCGACGAAAATCGCGGGCTTGACCGCGGCGTTCGCCGGTTTGTCGCTGGAATGACCGAGGAACAGGTATGCGGCAGCACCGCCGCCGCCAAGCACGAGCAGCCCCGCAGCCGCGATGATGATGAGTTTGAGCGGCAACTTCTTTGCCGGCTTTGCCGGTGGGGTTTCGGCGTCGTCTTCCGCCTCGTCCTCGATTTCCGCTTCCGCTTGCTTCGCTTTGGCTGCCATGGATTACCCCGATCGCGTCTTGGCACACGGGGCCGCCGAGCGGCGCCTAACGAGAAACTAAAGGCCGCGGGCGCGCGACCCCGGCGCTCCCCTGCAAACAAAGGTAGGTCGGTATGGTTAACAGAACCTTGCGCGGGTTCCCTTGAGGGGGAAACTTTTGCCGATTGTACCGCTTGCGCGGATGATTTTTCCCGGCGCGGTTTCGGGTGATTTAATTTAAGCCTTTGAAATATCTATATTTTTTATTTGGCACGGTGTCTGCAAGAAAGCATGCCGACCGCGGCTTGGGAGAGCCGGCGGCCGTTACGACAAAGGTCCGCCTGGGAGGGCGTCTCTTGTCGGCACTAGGGGAGCATCACCGATGCAGAACGCACTTCTGATCGGACTTTCACGCCAGGTCACGCTCAGCCGCGAACTCGACGTGATCGCCAACAACATCGCCAATCTCAACACCACCGGGTTCAAGGGCGACGGCGCCGTTTTCGAAGAATTTCTGTCGCCGACGGCGCGTGCGGGCCAATTGTCCGGCGCCAACAACCGCGTGAGCTTCGTGCGCGACCGCGCCACCTGGCACGATCTCAGCCAAGGCACGGTGCAGCAAACCGGCAATCCGCTTGACGTTGCGATCGAGGGCAGAGGCTTCATGGTCGTGCAAACGCCGCGCGGCGAGCGTTACACGCGCAACGGCGCAATGCAGGTCAACGCGACGGGCGAGTTGGTCACCAGCGAAGGTCATAAGGTGCTCGGCGACGGCGGTCAGATTCAGTTACAGCCCACCGACCGCGATATCGTCATCACCAAGGATGGCAGCATCACCGTGCGCGAAGGCTCCTCGGCAAAAACAAGTTCGCTGCGCGGTAAACTGCGCCTCGTCGATTTCGAGCGCGCGACGCAACTGCAAAAAGACGGCTCCGGAACCTTCATGGCTCCCGCCGGCGTATCGCCGCAAGCCGACATCAAATCCCGGTTCGTGCAGGGTGCGATCGAGAAATCCAACGTCCGCGGCGTCATCGAGATGACGCGCATGATCGAGGTCACACGCAGCTACACCCAGGTCGCGACCATGTTGCAGCAGCAAGGCGACATGCGGCGATCCGCCATCGAGAAGCTCGCCGAAGTTCCGGCCTAAGCTTAGGGAGAATTAGTCATGCGAGCGCTCCACACTGCGGCGACCGGAATGATGGCCCAGGAACTCAACGTTCAGGTCATCTCCAACAATATCGCCAACATGCGCACCACCGGCTACAAGCGCCAGCGCGCGGAATTCCAGGATCTGCTCTACGAGCATGTGCGCCGGGTCGGCACGCAGACTTCCGATCAGGGAAATATCCTGCCCGCCGGCATCGAGCTCGGCTCCGGCGTGAAGACCGTCGGCACGCCACGCCTGATGACGCAAGGTTCGCTCGCGCAGACCGGCAAAGATTACGATGTCGCCGTGCGCGGCGAAGGCCTCTTCAAGATATTATTGCCGGACGGACGCACCGCCTATTCCCGTGACGGCTCGTTCGAACTCGATGCGCAAGGCCGCCTGGTCACCGCGCAGGGCAATGTGGTGCAGCCCGGCATTACAATTCCACCGAACTCCACGTCCGTCACCATCAACGCACAAGGTCAGGTTTCGGCGACACAGCCCGGCACGACCACGCCGACCGTCGTCGGCCAGATCGAACTCGCTTTGTTTATCAACAAAGCCGGCCTGCAAGGAATCGGCGACAATCTGTATCTCGAAACGCCGGCATCCGGAGCGCCGCAAAACGGCACGCCGGGCTCGGACGGCTTCGGCAACCTGCAACAGGGAAATCTTGAGCAGGCCAATGTCGAGGCGGTGAGTGAAATCTCCGACCTGATCGCGGCGCAACGCGCATACGAAATGAACGCGAAAGTCATCTCGGCCGCCGACCAGATGCTGTCGGCGACCTCCAACCTGATGCGTTGAGAGGGATCATGACACGGATCGCGACGCTCGTCGTTTTGCTGGCGCTCTGCACACCGGCGCCGGCGCAAGTCACCGCCTCGCTCGATCCGGCGAAGCCCCGGCTCAGGAGCGAGGCGCATGTCACCGGCAACATCGTGCGTATCGGCGATCTGGTGGAAAATGCCGGCATCGTCGCCGATATTCCGATCTTTCAGGCACCCGATCTCGGCGACACCGGCGCGGTGCCGGCGGCACGCGTGATCGAGGCCGTGCGCGCACACGCCATCGTCGGCCTTAACAGCAACGGAATTTCCGAAGTGATGGTGACGCGCTTGAGTCGCGCAATCCCCGCCAAGGAGATCGAAGCGCGCATTGCGGGCGCCCTCGCCTCGCAATATTCCCTCGGCGAGGCCAAGGATCTAACGCTCAATTTCGATCGCGAATTGCGCACGCTGCATGTCGAGCCTTCGACAAATGCCGGGCTGCGGATCGCCCGCCTCAATTATGAGCCGCGTAACGGGCGCTTCGATATCGCCTTCGACGCTCCGGGCGGCAACGAGCGCGCAATCCGTTTCACCGGCTCCGCGGTCATGACCACCGAGACGCTCATGCTGACGCATCCGGTCAATCGCGGCGAAGTGCTCAAGCACGCCGACGTTACGATCCAGCGCCGGCCGAAAGCCGAGATCGGCAACGACATTATCGGCGCGACAGAAACGGTGATCGGGCTTGCCGCGCGCCGCAGCTTGCGTCCCGGCCAGCCGCTGCGCATCGCCGATCTGATGAAGCCGGAACTGGTGATGCGCGATGCAACCGTCACTCTGGTTTATGAAATTCCCGGCATCACGCTGACGGTGCGCGGGAAAGCCCTGGAAGGCGGCGCCGAAGGCGATCTCATCGCCGTGCTCAACACGCAGTCGAAGCGTACCGTGCAGGGCACCGTCTCGGCTTCCGGCCACGTCATCGTCGCTTCGACAATGCCGCGCATCGCGGCAAAACTCGAACCCTCTCCCGTCCCCTCCAATGCGCCGTCTGAGCGCGCCGAGTGAGCGTCATGTTGAACAATGTTCTTGCAATCTTACGTCCACGTTCCGTACTCGGCATTACGCTTGCCGCCTCGCTGCTTACCGGCTGCTCCGCATTCGAACGGCTGAAAACCCTGGGCGAACAGCCGCCGCTATCCGCGATCGAGAACCCCACGTCGCGCGCCGGCTACAAGCCGGTGCAAATGCCGATGCCGCCGACGCAACTCGCCTCCTACAGTCCCAACTCGCTCTGGCGCAACGGCTCGCGCGCCTTCTTCAAGGACCAGCGCGCGAACCGGGTCGGCGACATCCTCACGATCACAGTCAACTTCACCGACAAGGCCATAATCGCAAACAATACCAGCCGCACCCGGGCCAACGCGGAAGATTCCGGTGTCGACAATTTCTTCGGCAAACAGAAATTGCCGCTGCTCAACAAAGCGCTGCCGACCCGTATCTTCAAAGCCGATTCGACGTCTTCAAGCGAAGGCAATGGTTCCATCAACCGTTCGGAAAACTTGCAGACCACGGTCGCCGCCGTGGTGACGCAGGTACTGCCGAACGGAAATCTCGTGGTCGAAGGCAAACAGGAAATCCGGGTCAATTTCGAGGTCCGCGAACTGATCGTCGCGGGCGTGGTACGGCCCGAGGATATCCAGAGCGACAACACCATCGATTCAAGCAAGATCGCGCAGGCCCGGATCGCCTATGGCGGGCGCGGCCAGATCACCGATGTGCAGCAGCCGCGTTACGGCCAGCAGGTGCTCGACGTGGTGCTGCCTTTCTAGTCCCCGCGTAGTTTATCGGGCTCCCACTCCGCTTCCCGCGTCGCGCGAACGGAACGGCGTTATCGACGCGGCCTCCGGCAGCTCCCCCGCCGGAGGCCGCGGTGGTTTTCAACATATGCGCGGCAAGCGACGGCGCGTAGGGTAAATGAAACATACCTGCGTACTGTTTGCAGTTGAGCCGTTAGCTTCGGATTCAGCCTAATTACCGATCAAATCACAGCTTAGAAGTCGCTAAATCAGTCCCGTTCATACTGCTAATCGGTATTAACGGAATTTTCCGCCACATGGTTCGTCACGCGCGTAGCGTTACGTTTCGCGGTCTGATTTGCGTCGCCATCGGCCTCATTGGCTTTGGGGTGATGGCGACCGGCGTGACGATTTGGCAATTGCGATCCGACGCCATCACCGACGCATCGACCGACGCGGGTAACATTGCAACCGTGCTGGCCGAACAGACCGCACGATCCGTGCAGTCGATTGCGAATGTGATGACGGAATTGCAGGAGCAACTCGCTCATCGCGCCGGACGCACACCCGATGAGCACCACCGCTTTCTCCGTAGCGAATCCGCAAATCGCCTGCTCAAAGAACGTGTCGAGCGATTGTCGCAAGCCGATGTGATCGCGTTCGTTGACAAAAATGGACAACTCGCCAGTACCTCGCGCATGTGGCCGACACCGGCGACCGATCTTTCCGATCGCGACTACTATCGGTATTTCAAGACCAGCAGCGAGGAAGATCTCTACATCAGCGACTTATTGCTGAACCGCGTGTCGGGCCAGCAATCGATATTTTTCGCGCAACGCATCAAGGGTCCTAACGATGAGTTTCTCGGCGTCGTGCTGGTTGGCGTGAAACTCGCCTATTTCCAGCACATCTACAGCTCAATCACGTCGCTGCGTAATCAATCGTTCCTGTTCCTGCGCCGCGATGGCACCATTCTGGTTCGCCATCCCGACCCCGAAGACCGCGCAGGCCAAAAGATTCCGGCGCATTCGCCCTGGTACAAACTGGTTGCGGATGGAGGCGGACACTATCGTTCGCCCGGTTATTTCGATGGCGAAGCCCGGCTTGTCGCGGTTCGTCCATTGCAGGATTACCCGATCGTCATCAATGTCGCGGTATCGGAGTCGGCGGCACTGGCGAACTGGCGCCGGCGGGCGACGTTCATTGGCCTCGGCACTTTGCTTGCCGTTTTCTGCTCGCTCATCCTGTTCAGAGCCCTGAGCACGCAATTCCGTCGGCTGCTGAATTCGGAAGCTTCGCTTGCCGAGCGCGAGGCTAATCTTGTCGAAAATTCCCGTGAACTTGAGCAGGCCAATGCGCGGGTCGATGCGGCCCTCAACAATATGTCGCAAGGCCTTGGGATGTTCGATGCCGAGGGGCGGCTGGTGGTGTGCAACGAGCAATATCTGCGGATGTATGGCTTGTCGCACGACATCGTCAAACCCGGGTGCACGCTGCGCGAACTTCTGGAACACCGCAAAGCGGCCGGCAGCTTCACCGGCGACGCGGATCAATACCTTGCCAATCTCCGCGCCAGGCTTGCGCAAGGAAGGCACAGCTACATCACAACGCATCTCCGCGACGGCCGGGTGATAGCCGTGCATAATCAGCCGGCGGCCGGCGGCGGCTGGGTGGCCACGCACGATGACATCACCGAGCGCCAGCGCGCCGAGGAGAGGGTCGCCCATATGGCGCGCCACGATGCGTTGACCGATCTCGCGAACCGCGTGTTGTTCCGCGAGAAAATGGACGAGGCGCTCAACCGGTTGCGCCGCTAAGGCGACAATTTCTCGCTCTTCGTGTTCGACCTGGACATGTTCAAGGCCGTGAACGATTCGCTCGGCCATCCGGTGGGCGATGCCCTGCTCAAGGCCGTCGCGCAGCGATTGCGGCGGCTTATGCGCGAAACCGATACCGTCGGCCGGCTCGGCGGCGACGAATTCGCCATCATTCAGATTGGCGAAAGCAATCAGAAGGAAGCGGCGATCGGGCTCGCAAATCGTTTGCTGGAAACCATCGGCGCGCCCTATGAGATCGACGGCCATGAGATCAACGTCGGCATCAGCATCGGGATCGCATTGGCGCCTTTCGATGGCGAGGATGCCGACATACTCTTGAAAAATGCCGATCTCGCGCTTTACCGGGCCAAATCGGAAGGCCGCAAGGATTTCCGATTTTTTGAAGCCGACATGGACACAAAAATTCGCCTGCGCCGCGCGCTGGAAGTCGATCTGCGCAACGCCATCGCGCGCAACGAATTCGAGGTCTATTATCAGACCGTAATCGACGTCTCAACGCAGAACACGTGCGGCGCCGAAGCGCTCATCCGCTGGCATCACCCGCAACGCGGATTGATCGCACCGGACACCTTCATCCCCTTGGCCGAGGAGATCGGACTCATCGTTCCGCTCGGCGAATGGATTTTGCGCAACGCCTGCGCCGACGCGGTGAACTGGCCCGCCGACATTAAGCTCGCGGTCAACCTGTCCCCGATCCAGTTCAGGAACGGCAACCTGGTGGAGATTGTCACCGACGCACTCGCTGTGTCCGGGCTTTCGCCGCAGCGTCTGGAGCTGGAGATCACCGAGTCGGTTCTATTGCAGAAAGACGCCGGCAACGTCGCCGTCTTGCATCAACTTAAGAACCTCGGCGTCGGGATAGTTCTCGACGATTTCGGCACCGGATATTCCTCGCTCGGCTATCTCCGCATGTTCCCGTTCGACAAAATCAAGATCGACCGGTCATTCGTGGCCGAAATGCCGAACCGCGCCGACTGCGCGGCTATCGTTGCGGCCATCACCGGCCTCGGACGAAGCCTGGATATCCAAACCACCGCCGAGGGCGTCGAGACCGAGGAACAGTTTTCCCTGCTGTGCGCTGCGGGCTGCACCCAGGCGCAAGGCTACCTGTTCAGCCGGCCGCAGCCGCTATCCGCGCTTGACTTCAAGCGTCCCACGGCCAAGCACGAAGCCGCCTGAGAAGCCACAGCATTGCCGGCCATTCGAGAGCTGCCTTGGCGCCGCATTCACTCGTCGCGATAAATCCGCTCGCGCCGCTCATGCCGCTCTTGCGCTTCGACCGATAGCGTGGCGATAGGGCGCGCTTCCAGACGGCGGATGGCGATCGGCTCGCCGGTTTCCTCGCAATAGCCGTAGGTGCCCCCGTCGATGCGAGCGAGCGCCTCTTCGATCTTGGCGACCAGCTTGCGCTGGCGGTCGCGCGCGCGCAGCTCGATGGCCCGGTCGGTCTCGGAAGAAGCCCGGTCGGCGACGTCCGGGTGGTTCTGGTTCTCCTCCTGGAGGTGCAGCAGCGTCTCTTTAGCCTCCTTGAGGATATCGTCGCGCCAAGCACGCAGCTTCTCGCGGAAATAGTCCCGCTGGCGCTCGTTCATGAATGGCTCTTTGTCGCTAGGCCTGTAGCTCTTGGTTTTTGCCAACATTCCCGCAACTCCCGCGTCTTCTTGTTGTATTGTTTTTTGCGAGCGATCCTCCCCTCGCGCGGCAGGCTTATATACGGGGGGGCGGCCGGCGACAATATCCGACTACGGCCTGCGGGCCGGCCAAAAACCCCAATATTTTCAATTATTTCGGGAAAAACCGGCGGAAACCCGGCCAATTCCGCGGGATATCGCCCGTGTCAGCGGACTCCGGCCTTGGCCAGTTCGACCTCGACCCGCAATTCGATCTCGCCGAGCACAGCGTCAAGCCCGCTATCGCCCGAAGGCAGCTTAAGGCCGGCGGCGGCCGACTTCAGCCGCGCCATGGTGGATGGGTCGAGCGTGCCGTCGAGCAAGGCAAGCTTGAGGGCGTCGAGCACATCGAGCGCGGTGCGCCCCTGCACGACCGCGCGCTTCTTGCGCTCGGCCGGATCCTCGAATCCCTGCAACGCAATCAGCGCATCGATGGTGCCAACCGACCGCAATCCGGTCGTGGTCGCGGGACCGCGCGGCGGCTGTTCGGCGCTTACAGTGAAAGTGCCTGCTGCCGCGCGACGCGCCGAGCCGGGCTTGTTCGCGAGCGCGGTTGCATTCGGTCCGTAGATGCGCATGGCGGAATGTCCCAGCCGGACAAAGTCCGGCCCCTGCATACCGGTCAGCCTGTCCTTTTATGGTTAATAGACGGTTAAAGCGCCCGGCAAAAAATACCGCCTTGGACTTTCGTGCCCGCTTCACGCCCCGGCAAAAAATCGCGACCCAACAAAAAGCATCGTCTTTTCAGACGGTTGATTCCGCGGCGGCCGTGGCACGACATTCGCATAGGAGTTGTCAGTCCGACCTCACATTGGGGAGCAGTGTTGATGAGGACCTTGCGAACCGCGCTCGTCGCGGCCCTTCTGATCGTCTGTGCTTCGCTGCCAGCGGCGGCGGCGTCACGCATCAAGGACCTCGCCAATGTCGAGGGCGTGCGGCAGAACCAGCTGATCGGCTACGGCCTGGTCGTCGGCCTCAACGGCACCGGCGACACGCTCACCAACATTCCCTTCACCAAGCAATCGCTGCAAGCGATGCTTGAGCGCCTTGGCGTCAACATCCGCGGCGCGCAGATCCGCACCGGCAATGTCGCCGCCGTCATGGTGACGGCCAATCTGCCGGCGTTTGGAACGCAAGGCACGCGCATCGACGTCACCGTCTCCGCGCTTGGCGATTCCAAGAGCCTGCAAGGCGGCGTGCTGCTGGTGACGCCCCTGCTCGGCGCCGATGGCAACGTCTATGCGGTGGCGCAAGGCTCAGTCGCCATCGGCGGCTTCCAGGCCGAAGGCGAAGCGGCCAAGATCGTGCGCGGCGTTCCAACCGTCGGGCGCATCGCCAATGGCGGCTTGATCGAGCGCGAAATCGAATTCGCACTCAACCGCCTGAGCCAGTTGCGCATGGCGCTGCGCAATCCGGATTTCACCACCGCCAAGCGCATCGCCGCCGCGGTCAACGACTTCATCGGTTCGGCGACCGCCGAGCCGCTCGATCCCTCGACCGTGCAACTGACGATACCCCAGCAGTACCGGGGCAACGTGGTGGCGCTGCTCACCGAGATCGAGCAATTGCAGGTCGAGCCCGATCTGTCCGCCAAAATCGTGATCGACGAGCGTTCCGGCATCATCGTCATGGGCCGCGACGTGCGCGTGTCGATGGTGGCGGTGGCGCAAGGCAATCTCACCGTCACCATCACCGAGACGGCGCAGGTGAGCCAGCCCAGCGCATTCGCGCGAGTCGGCGAAACCCGGACGGTCGCGCGCACGCGCATCGGCGTGCAGGAAGACGGCCGCAAGCTCGCTCTGGTCAAGGAAGGCGTCTCGTTGCAGCAACTGGTCGACGGCCTCAACTCGCTTGGCATCGGTCCGCGCGATCTGATCGCCATTCTTCAAGCGATCAAGGCGGCCGGGGCCATTCAGGCCGACATCGAGGTGATGTGATGGATCCGATCACACTGGCGACTTCGGCCACCTCCATGGCGCTCGACGCACTTAATGCGGCAAAGAGCAAGTTCGTGAAAAACGTCGCCGGCGCCGATGCCCGCGCTCAGGCCAAGGCGACCGCCCAGGACTTCGAAGGCGTGTTCCTCAATTCGATGTTGCAGCAGATGTTCACCGCCGTCGACGGCGAAGGCCCCCTGGGCGGCAAGGGATCGGCGGGCATTTGGCGCTCCTTCCTCACCGACGAATACGCCAAGAGTTTTTCCAAGGCCGGCGGCATCGGCATTGCCGACCACGTCTACCGCGCGCTGATCGCACAGCAGGAGGCACGCTCATGAACACCTCCCCGCAATCCGCCCCGGTCGCGCGGACAATCGACAGCGCCGCCGATGCCCAGCAGGCCATCGCCCACCTCGAAAACATCATGGATTCGTTGCTCGCGACCGTGGAAGAGGAAACCGCCCTGGTGCGCTCGGGACACCTGCGGGAAGCCGCCGCGCTGGAAGCCGGCAAAACCGATCTTGCCCGGCTTTATATGCTGGAAGGCGAGCGAATCAAAAACAGCCAGGACTTTCTCGCGCAGACCCTGCCCGCGGCACTCGAATCCTTGCGCAAGCGCCACGACCTGTTCCACGCCCTGCTCCAGATCAATATGACGGTGCTGGCGACGGCGCATGCGGTGTCCGAAGGGATCATCCGCGGCGTCTCAGGCGAACTCACGCGCAAGACATCGCCCTCGACCTATGGCGCCGGCGGCCGCGCCAATGCCCCGGCCCTTAGCGCCATCCAGCCGATCGCGATCAGCCGCACGCTCTAGCGACTGCGTCAAACGCTTTCATATGCTGCCGAACCGCCGCATGATGGTTAGCGAGTGGTTAGCGAATATGGTTAGCGAAATGTAAAGCCGCGCGCTGCGTTTAAGCGGGATCGCGTTTCGAAGTATTAACTCATTAACCATACGCTTTTACCGTCCGTTACATTCCATATGCGAGGTTTTCCGCGAGCCTCTCGCTGATCATCAGATCGGCGCGGGATCAATCGCAAGTGTTTGGCTTCAGACCAGAAAGGTTATCGCAATGTCCACAAGCATCACTCTTACCGCCGGCGTTCGGCAGAACCTGCTTTCGCTGCAGAACACCTCTGACTTGATGAGCGAAACGCAGAACCGGTTGGCGACGGGCAAAAAGGTCAATACCGCCCTCGACAACCCGATCAGCTTCTTCACCTCGCAGTCGCTCAGCAACCGCGCGAGCGATCTCAACTCGCTGCTCGACTCGATCTCCAATGCAACGCAGACGTTGCAGGCGGCGAACAACGGCCTCACCTCTCTGACCAAGCTGGTCCAGAGCGCGCAGGCTATCGCTCAGCAGGCTCAGCAGAGCACCAGCACGAGCGCCAAGGTTACCGGTACTGTCGCTGGCTTGACGGGTGCCTACGTCAACACCTTCAGCGCCAACACCGACACGATCACGGTCAACGACGGCACCACCACCGCGACGTATACCGCTGTGGCCGGCGCCGGCGACACCGTGACGAACATCCTCGCCGCCATCAACAACACGGCGAACATCAAGATCCAGGCCTCGCTCACCAGCGATGGCAAGATCCAGCTGTTGAACCTCGCCGGCGGCAACGTCGTCATCGCCGGCACCTCGTCAGTAGGCGAACTGGCCAGCCTTGGCCTGGTTGCCGGCACCACGACCGGTACCGTCAATACGACCCGCAGCTCGCTGGCGACACAGTTTGACGGCATCCGTACGCAGATCGATCAACTCGCGGCGGATTCCGGCTTCAACGGCGTCAACCTGCTCAACGGCGACAGCCTGAAGGTGGTGTTCAACGAAAAGGGCACCTCCACGCAGTCGATCACCGGCGTCACGTACAACTCGACTGGTCTTGCCATCGCGGCGTCGAAGAACACCTTCCAGACCGACGTCGACGTCACCACGGCGCTGAGCAACCTCACCACGGCGCTCGACTCGCTGCGCTCGCAGGCTGTGTCCTTCGGTTCGAGCTTGTCGGTCGTGCAGACCCGTCAGGACTTCACCAAGTCCATGGTCAACACGCTGCAGGTCGGCGCCGACAACCTCGTGCTCGCCGACTCCAACCTGGAAGGCGCGAACATGCTGGCGTTGCAGACCCGCCAGAGCCTTTCGACCACCGCTCTCTCGCTGGCCGCGCAGTCCAGCCAGAGCGTGCTGCGTCTCTTCCAGTAATCGCAGCAATCGAAGCCAAACGAGACGGCGGGGCCATTGCCCCGCCGTTTTTTTTTATGTCTCATTAACCATTTGCAAGCCTTGCAGCGTTATAAACATGCCGATCGGAGAATTCAGATGGCGCTGCGGATCGAGCTCAAGCCTGGCGAACGAATTCTCATAGGCGATTGCGTCATCACCAATTCGGATCAGCGCGCGCAGTTTGTGATTGACGGCAGGGCGGCGATCCTGCGCGAGAAAGACATCATGACCGCCGGTCGTGCGGACACGCCGGCCAAGCGTCTCTATCTCGCGGTGCAACTGATGTACATCTCGCATGACCCGCGCGCGCACCATGAAACCTACTTCGCCCTGATGCGCGACCTCATCCAGGCGGCGCCGAGCACGGCGCCGCTCATCGAAAACATGAATAATCAAATCTTAACGGGCGAGCTTTATAAGGCTCTCAAGGTCGCCCGGAAATTGATTGATTACGAGCAGGAGCTTCTGAGCAATGCAAAATGCGACGCAGATCTACGGAAACGTGGCAAAGAAAATCTCCGGTCCGCGTGAACTGGAAGCAAACCTCCTGCTGCAAGCCGCCTCGCGCTTGCAGGCTGCCCAAGCTCCCTGGGATCGCACGAGCCCCGAGCTGCACAGCGCGCTGCTCTATAATCGCAAGCTCTGGACGATTTTTCTGACGTCGGCGATGGACAAAGATAGCCCGCTGGCAAAGAATATTCGCCAGAACGTCGCCAATCTCGGTTTGTTCGTGATGAAACAGACAATGGCCATCACCGGCGACCCGCAGCCGGAAAAGCTCGCTCCGCTGATCAACATCAACCGCGAACTCGCAGCCGGCCTGCTCGGCAAGGCCGCCTGAGGCGCGAGCGCACCGTCGCTCAATTCCTTCTTTTCATGCAAAAGCGCCGCGGTCTTGCCGCGGCGCTAATTTTTTTAGATAACCGTTGCCGGAAGAGTCAAATTCACACGCGCTGGCGCGCCGTCAGCTTATCCGACTATCTGAGATAATTGATCAGGCTGGTCTGGTAGAGCATCGCCGTCGTTTGCAGCGAAGCCTGCAAACTGGTCTGCAAGGCCAGGATCTGCGCCCCGACCTGCTCCAGCGGAATGCCTTCGATGCTCTGCAGCAGATCGCTCAGCGTGCTGGTGAACTGCTGATGGCGGTCCTTGGCGGCGGCGAGCGAAGTTTGCGCGCCGGCGAGCTCGGCCTGAATAGTCTGAATTTTCTGGATGCCGGGCGGCACATCGAGCGCGATCATCATGCGCTGGTTGAGCGCGCTGTTGCGCGCCGCGGCGTCGGGATCGCTGGGCAGGAACGTCGTGGCCGCCAGCGCCGCCACGTTCTGCACCACCCAGCGGATGCCTTCCTCGTTGGCGCGCACGCCGTAGGCAACGGTGAGCGATTGGTCGATGCGTCCCGCCACGGTCGAGCGCGCCGGATCGCTGCCGGCCTCGCCGATATACCAGGAGACCGTGTTGCTGGCCGTTCCGTCGATCAGGGCAGTCGCGGTATCGAACGGAGGGCCGCCCACCCGCTGCGGCGGATTGGCGCCGTCGATGTTGAAGAAGTCGTTGGACGCCGCCAGCGCCGAGGCGGCGGCAAGCGAACTGGTGGCGAGTTTGCCGACCGCAGTAGTGAGTGCGGCTTGCAGATTGGTCGTGGTCGCGGCGGCTGAGCCGCCGATGGTGAACTGGTTGGCGCCCGGCGGCGACGCGGTGGTGGCGGTCAATGTGACGTTTTCGCTCGACCCATCGGGAAGCGTGAACTGGAACTTGATGCTGTCGCCGGCGCTGGGGTTGCCGGCTGTGAGATTGACGGTGATGGCGGCGGGCGTGCCCACCGGGCCGGTCACCACGGCGTTCGTTAGCGTCGAGCCGACACTGGCGAGCTTGAAGCCGAACGGCGACACCGCGTCCTCGGCAATCAATACCGAGGTGGCGGTTGGCGCCGTGACGTCCAGCCGGCCGAGACCGCCGGCGCCGAGATCGGCCTGGTTGCGCTCGGTAATCAGCTGCTTGAGGCCCGCACGCGCGCCGTCACCGTTGAGGACATGGTCGGTTGTTTCCACGGCCGAGGTACCGCTGCTGCGGCCGGAAAACAGGTAGTGATCGCCAACCTGGCCGTTCAGCAATCCCAGAAGCTCGTCGAGTTCCGCCTGAGCCGTCTTCGAAACCGTGGTCTGGCCGTTGCTGTCCGGGTCATATGCCGAATTCAGGATCGTCGACTTCATCCCGTGCCCGATATTGGACATGCGGCCGAGCGATATCTGCGCCAGGCTGATGCGCGTGCCGACGGTGCCGATGGTGTCGCCATAGCCGCCGATCGCCGAAAGCTGGGCGCGCAAGCCGACCGTGAGGCCGCGGTTGAGCCCGATGCCGGCATAGGTCGCCGATTTTTTTCCGGTGCCGAGTTGGCGTTGCAGATCGTCGAGCTGGGCGCGCATATCGACCAGCGACCGCACCATCAATGCCGAACTGCTTCCTATGGAATTCACGCTCATGCCGTCCTCACATCTTCATCAACATGTCGAGCATTTCCTGCACGGCCGAGAGAAGGCGCGCGTTGGCGGCGTAGGCATTTTGCAGATTGAGCAGGTTCGCCATCTCGGTATCGATGTTGACCCCCGAGCCGTCATTGATGCGTTGCTGCAATGCGTTGACGACGACATCCTGGCCTTGCGCCAGGTTGCTTGCTGCTTCGGCAGCAGCGCCCTGTTGACTGATCACTTGTCGCAGGAAGGAAGGCAACGATCCGCTAAACGGCGAGCCCTGCGTGCCGACGCCTGATTGCGGAGAATAGTCGAGCGCGGCGCCGGTGAGCCGATTGTAGATGAAGTCGGGCCGGGTGGAATCCCCGGCGTCGATGGAAGACGAATAAGCGACGAGCTTCGTCGGATCGCCGAGCAAAGCCGAATTGACGACGATCCGCCCGGCCAGCCCCAGGCTCTGAGAGCCGCTGGTGGACATCGCACCGGTGTAAGGCGTGCCGACATCGGTGAAGAACGGCAGCTCGGCGCTGCCGCCGGAGAGCGTCGTCACCGTCCGCGTCGCCGAGAGCATGTCGACGTTGGACTTGTTCGGAGCGCCGTCGTCGAGAACGCGCAATGTCGTGCCGGCCGGATTGGAAAACTGAATCTTGCCGTTGAATTTGGCATTGAGCTGGCTGACGATCGATGCGATGCCGCCGGTGAGATCGATCCCGATCACCTGATCGTTCGGATCGGCGGAGAGCGTGTCTTTGAGCGGCAACACGTTCGGGTCATCGACGCCGACGATGGTGAACTTGTACTGCGTATTGGTCGCGGTGTCGGTATAAGCAAGCCGGATCGTGTTGCCGGATGAGAGGCCGCCCACATCGACCTGAAATCCGGTTTGCGCGCCCGCGGTTACCGCGCTACCGGCCGTCGTTTTATCGGACAGCGCCTTGGCAAGCGCCGCGGCGATTTCATCGAGTTGCGTCTGCGCCTGCGGCAGCACGTTGTCGCGCATGTCCACCAATGCGGCGATCTGACCCGATCTGATCGCCTTGTTGGCGATCATGTCCAGGCCGCCACCGCCCGCGGAAACCAGCGTGATGGTGCCAAGGTTGCCCTTGCTGGGATCGGCGTTCCACAGGGTATTCGGCGTCATCGTTCCCTGTGGATTGAACGAGAGCTGGGAGGCCTGCAAACCGACGAGCTGAATGCCGGTACCGGTGAAAATTCTGACCTGATTGTAGTCGTCCTGGCTGACGCTGATATCCATCAGCTGCGACAACTGATCGATGTGCTGGTCGCGCTGATCGAGCAACGCGGCCGCTGTGCCATCGCTCGAATGAGAGGTTGCGAGCTGCTGGTTGATCCGCGCGATCTGCTGCATCGCATAATTGGCGGTTTTGACCGCGGCGGAGAGTCCCTGCTCGGCGTCGCTGCGCAGACCCTGAATACTCTGGGTCATGCCATTGAGTTGCTGCGTCAAAATCTGCGCCGAACTCAAAACGCCATAGCGCGCCGAACTATCCGCCGGACTGGTCGATAGTGCTTGCAGCGCCGAGGTGAAATTGTTGAATTGCGTTTCCAGCGTGCTGGCCGAGCCCGGATCGCCATAGATCACCTGCAACCGTTTGTAAAAATCGGCCCGCAGATCGGCATAACCGCCGCCGGAAGTTTCCGTCCGTAACTGACGTTGCACGAATTGTTCGATCTCGCGGTTGATCCCCGCGACGCGAACGCTGACACCCGCCCCGCCGGCAGCGGTCGTGGTTTGATTCAATGTCTTGCGGATGTATCCGGGCGTCTGAGCATTCGCCACATTCGCGGCAACAAGCGATATCCCGGTCTGCGTGGTTCGCAGGCCGGAAACTGCCGAAGCAAGCGCTTGTGAGAGACTCATGGCCGGCTACCGTCCTTCAACTCTCGCGATCGGCTCCAGGCGCGGAGCCTTCGGAGTTACCGCAGCATGGTCAGGAGATCCTGAACCATCTGATTGCTGGTGGTGATGACGCGGGTGTTGGCCGAGTAAGCCTGCTGGGTCACGATTAGTTTGGTGAATTCGTCGGCGATATCGGTGTTGGAACCCTCCAGCGACGAGCCGGAGATCTTACCGGGCGCGCCGTAGATGGCGGGCCCCGATTCGTCGGTCACCGCAAAGGCACCGCCGTCGATGCGTTTGAGTTGATTGGAGCCGTTGAAATTGGCGAGTGTGATTTCGGCGAGATCGATGGTGCGCCCATTCGAATAAGCGCCCACCACACGGCCTTTGTCGTTCACCGACACCGACTGCAACTCACCCGCCGGGAAACCGTTTTGCTGCAACAGATTGACCTGGGCATTGCCGTTCGGGTCGGCAAATTGCGTAACGCCACCCGCACCGTGAACGATTTGAACGGTGCCAAGCGAGATGCCGTCAACCACGACATTGCTCAGCGAAACGTTGGCAACGAGCGGACTCATCTGCCCGTTCGCGGCGAACGTGTAATTGATGCCGACGTTCTTCCATGCGACCTGCGTGCCAGTGGCACTGGAGTTGACCTGATAGAACAGGTTCCAAGTGTCCGTCCCGCCATAGAGCGCACTGTCGATTTTGCCCCACCTGAGCTGGATATTCACCGGCGAACCCGAGACGTCGTAGGAGGTCACCGCGCCGCCACCAATCGACTCGCTGAGGAAAGTGCTGAGATCGTTGGCAACCACCGTCTGATTGGAAGGCAATGCCACCGTGGTGTGCATGCCGAACGCCAATGGCGACGCCGTTCCGGCGGTCGTGATGGTGTCGGTCAAGTTCGACGCCGTCAGGGTGATATTTCCGTTCGAGGTATTCACGGAGCCGATCACGCCCGTGAGAACGTTTTGCAGCGTATCCAACAGGTCGGCCATTGTCGCGACCTCGCCGGGATAGCCGCTCGAGCCGAACAGGATGGTTTGAACAGGTGTGGCGCCGACCGTGACGGTCAACGTCTGACCTTGCGAGACGGCGCTCTGGGACAAAAGATTAACCGGCGTGAAGATGTCATAGCCGACGCCAAATCCGGCCGAGGCAGCCCCCGCTCCGCCGACCGTGATCGTATCGAGGAAGTTATCGGAGACGATTTGAATTTTACCGCCGACCAGAGAGGCATTGACGGCAGCGGCGCCACCGGCGATGGCGGTGACCAGGTTTGCGACCGTTTCCACCGCTGCGTTCACCACCGTATAGGTCGTGGTGCTGGTGCCGTCGTCCACCGTGATCGTCTGACCGTTGACGATACCAAGCGAGCTCAACGTCGTGCCGTTGACAAGCGAGCCGACGCTCCCGAGCGCCGTCGCCTTGGCATCCGGCGACAGCGTCGCGCCCGTTCCGATAATCTTGGCCGGTCCAGGGGCGCCAGCCAAAGGATTGGCTTGATAATTCGTCGGATTAATCAGCTCCGAGCCTGCGATGTCGGAATCGTGTCCGGAGGTCAGCGGATAGCTCGCAAGATTGGCGCGATAGTCGATCCCAGTCGTGGCCTGTGCGGGAAGAAAGTCGTTCTGGAACTTGAGAATCTCCGGCACGCTGCCGACCAGGTTGCCGGTCGTCGAATCGACCGGAATGCCCATCAGGAAATAGCCGGCGCCGTTGACCAAATAGCCGCTCTTGTCGGGCTGAAAATCACCGCGGCGGGTGTAGAGGTCGATGCCTGAGAACACCGGACGGTTGTCGACAATACTCGACGGTTTCTCGACCACGAAGAAGCCGCTGCCGTTGATCGCCATGAACGTGCTGATGGACACGGTTTGGATATCGCCCTGCACGTTGTTGGTGGAGCGCGAATTACCGACCACGTTGCCGGCAAGCTGCTTCATCGGAGAGCCTTCCGGGATCAGATCCACGAAACTGGTGTCCATCCGCTTGAACGCGGTGGTCTGCGAATTGGCGATGTTGCCGGAGATGTTTTCGAGCGAAAATGCCTGCGCCCGCATTCCCGTCACTGCCGTGGTGAGAGCACCAAAAATACCCATAACCCGTTCTCCACTGTCGCTTCGCGCGGCGCCGCCAAATGGCGGCGCGCGGACAATCCCGCGACAGCGGCTTCGCAATCCTTATGCCAATTGAATACATGAGTATTTTCAATAGCTTATGGAAACGCGAACGGCCGCCCAAGGGCGGCCGACGCATCCTTTTCTGCCCTGGTGGGGCAGAAATTGCCGCCCTGGTCAGGTGGCGGCGGGCGATGCCGGGGTAAATTTCAGCGCCACGCCGTTCATGCAATAGCGCAGGCCGGTCGGCTTCGGGCCGTCATCGAACACGTGCCCGAGATGGCCGGCGCAGCGGCGGCAGTGCACTTCCGTCCGCGTCATGAACAACGACTTATCCACGGTGGTCCCAACCGCGTTCGGCAGCGGCTGGTAGAAGCTCGGCCAGCCGGTGTTGCTTTCGTATTTGGTGTCGGACGAGAACAGCGGCAGGTCGCAGCCCGCGCAGGCAAACGTGCCCTTGCGCTTTTCCTGGTTGAGCGGCGAGCTGCCCGGGCGCTCGGTGCCGTGCTTGCGCAATACGTCGTATTGCGCGGGCGTCAGCAACTTGCGCCACTCGGCATCGGGCTTTTGCACTTCGGCTTCCACTGTGGTGGCCATCGCGATTTCCTTCCCAAACCAATACTGGGCGCCGAGCGCGGCAAGCGCGGCGCTTCCTGTGAGCAACGTGCGACGATCGAGCATGTCAGCTGTCTCCCTTCTTGCCCCACAGTTCCATCAGGCGCTGATCGCGCCCGCAATTCCAGCGGTAGAACTTATATTTGCTGGGGTTCTTGGTGTGAAAATCCTGATGATAGTCCTCAGCCGCCGTAAACTTACTGGCGGCGGCGATCTGGGTGTAAACCGTTTGCCCTTTGAAGCGGACCTCGACCTGCTTCTTGGTCGTCTCGGCGAGACGCCGCTGTTCTTCGCTGTGGAAGAAGATCGCCGTGCGGTAGTGGTCGCCGGAATCGCAGAATTGCCGGTTCTTCACGAGCGGATCGATGCTGTGCCAATAAACCTCGAGCAGCTTCTCGAACGTTACTTTTTTCGGATCGTAAACGATCTCCACCGCCTCGGTGTGCCCGGTGCCGCCAGCCGACACTTCATAATAGGTCGGATTGAGCTTTTTCCCGCCGATATAGCCGGACGTGGTCGAGATCACGCCGTCGACCTTGTCAAAATCGGCCTCCGTGCACCAGAAGCAGCCGCCGGCAAACGTCGCCTTGGCGTGCTCGCCGGCTCCCGCCACGGGTGCCGCGGTTTGCGCGGCGGCAAGGCCGATGGCCGCCAGCAGGAACGATAGACTCAGCAAAATCCTCGGCATCCGGTCCTCCGTTGGGCGGCGCTCCTGCCGCCCGCATGACATATACGCATTCGCCCCAGGTGTGGCTTCAACTTCGCATCACACCGCCATCACGTTGATGCGAGGCTGCAAAGCGGCAACTGCCAAGGCGCGCGCCTTGCTGGGATAACGCCGGGTATCCTAATGTCGCGGCGGACAAAATCGAAGGGGATTTCATGCGTTTCGAAGGCACCAGCGCCTATGTCACGACCGACGACCTGAAGGTTGCGGTCAATGCCGCGATCACCCTGGAGCGCCCCTTGCTGGTCAAGGGCGAGCCCGGCACCGGCAAGACCGTGCTGGCGCTGGAAATCGCCAAGGCGCTCGGCGCCCCGTTGATCGAATGGCACATCAAGTCCACCACCAAGGCGCTACAAGGGCTCTATGAATACGACGCCGTCTCGCGCCTGCGCGACAGCCAGCTTGGCGACGAGCGCGTCAAGGACATCCGCAATTACATCAAGCGCGGCAAGCTGTGGGACGCTTTCGCCGCCGATGAGCGTCCGGTGCTGCTGATCGACGAGATCGACAAGGCCGACATCGAGTTTCCCAACGATCTGTTGCAGGAACTCGATCGCATGGAATTTTTCGTCTACGAGACCGGCGAGACGGTGAAGGCGCGGCGTCGGCCGGTCGTCATCATCACCTCGAACAACGAAAAGGAACTGCCCGACGCCTTCCTGCGCCGTTGTTTCTTCCACTACATCCGCTTCCCCGACGGCGACACCATGCGTGCGATCATCGAGGTGCATTTCCCCGGCATCAAGCAGCGGCTGGTGGCCGAGGCGCTCAAGCTGTTCTACGAAATCCGCGAGGTGCCCGGCCTGAAGAAAAAGCCATCGACGTCGGAATTGCTGGACTGGCTCAAGCTGCTGATGGTCGAGGATATCGGCCCGGAATTGCTGCGCGAGCGCGATCCGAAGAAGCTGATCCCGCCGCTGCACGGCGCGCTGCTCAAGAACGAGCAGGACGTGCATTTGTTCGAGCGATTGGCGTTTATGGCGCGGCGCGAAGGCCGCCAGTAATCAGCCCTCGGGCTTGGATGTCTCGGATTTCGTCAGCCAGCCCTGCTCTTTGGCATAAGCGACGATCTTGTCGCCCGCCGCACGGCCAAGCCGGCGCGCCTGCGCTTCCACATCGGCCGAGAGCCGTTCCGACATGGCCCCGCCCGCGGCATTGGCGGCGGCGGCAGCGCCACGCGCCGCCGCAATCGGCGCCGTGGCCGCGGCCCCCGGCCGGCGTCCGCTCTGCGCCTCGGCCGTAAAGGTCAAGATCGGTTTCTTCCCCGACGACGAATAATGCGCCACCGCCATATCGGCCACCACGCCGCTGTGCCCGGCGCCGAAGCCGATCGCGTTGCGCTGGGTGCGATTGCCCTGATCCACCGCGCGCAACCGGCCGCTCACCACCAGCGTCGGCTGGTCGATCGTCAGCGTCTCTTCGCTGCCCGGCTGCGCCTCCAGACCGGCCGCCCGCAATGTCGAGACGATGGTCGCCACGATCTCGTCGTTCACCCGCTCCACAGTGCGCTGCTTGCGTTCATATGTCGGGATGGCGCCGATTTTGCGCTCCAGCCGCGCGGTGAAGCCGCGGTCGAGCACGACCACATCGGAGGAGAAAGCAAAATCCGCGACGACAACCTGGTGCGGCCGCGCCAGCCCCAGACCGAAGGCGCTCGATCCGGTTTGAACATTGGTCTGCGCGCAGGCGCCAAGCGCCAGCAGCAACCCCAGACAAAACGCAAACCGCGTCACCACAGCCCCCGCATATTAAATGAATAGCTTACCCCGATGCCGGTGGATACCTGGTCGCGCGAGCCGCGCAAGGTCACCAGCGGGGAATCCGCGGCATTGCCGGTCAGGCGCTCATATTCGACAAAGAAATATCCCGCCCATTGCGGCGACCATTCGTAACGCGCCTGCGCGCCGGCGCCGATCGAATGCAGCCCGGCACTTGCTTCGAACGCCGGCAGGCCGGAGGCCGCCGACTGCGCCGGGGTGATGCCCAAATAGGGCGCCGACGCCGACCTGCTGGTGAGCGTCAGGCGCGGACCCGCCGAGAGCGTCAGCAGCGGCGTCACCGCCGCCACCAGGTCGGCGGTAATATCCGACACGACGCCGTGATGGCCGCCGAAGCCTTGCCGCAATTCGGCGCGGGTGCGCAGCCAGGGCTGCGGCCAGTATTCCGCAAAGCCGCCAAACTCCGGCGCCCAGGCGATGTCGCCGAGCCCGCGCAGGTTTCCATCGTCACGCTCGCGCCGCGGCAGCTTGAGTTTGACCGTGGGGCCAAGCCGGAAACTTCCGGTTTCCAGCACGCCCACGCTGGCGCCATCACGCGCCGAACGGAATTGCCAGGGCGTGCCGGCGCGGCGGATATCGATCAAGGGGAACGGCCGCAACATGGAGCCGCCGGACCCCTCGAAGGACGGCAGCACGCGCGCCTCGACGCCAAGCGTGAGCGTCCAATCGGAGTTGGGCGGCCGCTGTGCAGGCGGGTCGGCTGCTTGCGCGGCAGGAACACCGGCAACCGCCAACAACCCGAAAAATGCGCCACGCATGCGTGACATTCAGCCGCCTCGCCGCATCCCCGGCCCCGCGTCCGGTGCCGATTGATTCGCCGTAAAACTAGCTGAATTAGGTTTCTTAACGCTTGCTGTACCCGCCTGTGGCCGCAAGCGGCCTCCGGCTAATCGATCGCCGGACCCTCTCCACCCGCATGCGGCGCGGCTTTCTTGGATTTCTTCTTGCCGCCGGTTTGCCGCTTGGCGCGCGGCGTTTTGGGTTCGTTGTGATCGGCAATGTCCGGATGCGCTTGGACCGGATCGCTCAAAGCCGTACCCGGTACGGTCACGGCCGCCGGTGCAGGCGGCGGCGCCTCACGGGCAATCGCTGCGGCCTGTTCCGCCGCCGCACGCGTAGCGCGCCGCGCGGCCAGCCTCGCCGCTTTGCGCGCACGGGCACGCTCGCGGAAGCGCGCAAGTCCATGCGCGATTTTCTCGACCGGGCGCGAGCCCCAATAGAGGGTCTGCATGGCGGTGCGGCCGAGCACGCCGCCCGCCCACACCAGTTCATAGGGCGCGAACGCCCGCCAAGTCTGGTCCGCCTCGACAATGCCACGGGCGATGAGTTCGCCCGCCATCGCCGAAGTATTGAGGCCGTGCCCGCCGAAACCGCTCGCCACCCAGACGCCGCGGTTAATCTCGCCGATCTGCGGCATCCGGTGCACCGACATTCCGATCGTGCCCGACCACAGATGCGCGACGCGCACATCCTCGATCTGCGGAAACACGCGGCGGATGTCGGCGGCGAGGCCGCGCATGAACAGGCGCGGATCGGCCTGCCAGGTGGTCATGCGGCCCGCCCACATCAGCCGGTCGCCGTCGACAATGCGGTAATGGTTGTCCGCCCGCTCGCCATCGCTGACCGCGCCGCGGTAACGAACCGCCTCGTGCAATGCGGGGCCGAGCGGCTCGGTCACGATCACATAGGTCGAGATCGGCATCAGCGTGGCGGCCAGCCGCCGCATCAATGTACCGAGATGGATATTGCCGGCGAGTACGACCTGCGCCGCGCGCAGGCGCGCCGAGGGCGTGACGATCCGTTTGCGCACGCCGGCGGGGTCGAGCAGCAGCGCGGGCGTCTCCTCGAAAATGCGCGCGCCCGCCTCCTCCGCCGCGCGCGCAAGCCCGAATGCGTAATTGAGCGGATGGATGTGGAATGCGCGCGGATAATGCACCGCCGAGAAATAGTGATCGCTCGCCAGCGTCTCGCGCACGCGTTCGACCGGCCACAGATCGACCTCGGCGCCGAATTTCTGCAACTGCTCGACCTGCGCCGACAATTCCGTCGCATTGTCGGTCTTGGAAACGTCAAGCCAGCCGTCGACCGGATCGACCCCGGGCATGCCGGTCTCCGCGATGGCGCGCCGGACATAAGCAAGACCCGTTTCCGACAGCGCCCACAACTCCTTGGCGTGGCCCGCGCCGATGCGCTCGACAATACGATGCACGCTTTCGCCAAATCCCGGCAGCACAAAACCGGTATTGCGCCCGGACGCCGCCCAGCCGACACGGTTGCCCTCCAGCACCGCCACCGACCAGCCGCGCCGCGCGATCTCGCGCGCGGCGGTGAGCCCGGCAAGGCCCGCGCCGATGACGCAGACATCCACATCGAGATCGAAGGTCAGCCGCGCGCGTTGCGGCCGCTCGACCATGGTCTGCGCGTACCAACTCGATCCATAGGCGGTGGAATCATTCATTGTGAATTGCCGCATGCACGCGGCGGCCGCTGCCGCGGCAACATGCTAGACTGCCCGTTACGAGAAAGCGACGCTGCAAACTCTGCGACTTTCGGAACAACCATGCGCCGTCTGCTGCTGCTCCGCCACGCCAAGTCCGAGCGTTTCGAACCCGGCGGACGCGACCATGCGCGCGTGCTTAATCCGCGCGGCCGCAACGATGCATCGACGATCGGCGCCTACATGGCGCGCCACCGCCTGGTTCCCGACCGGGCGCTGGTGTCGAGCGCCGCCCGCACCCAGGAAACCTGGGCGCTCGCGGCGGCGGCCTTCGCCGTAGCACCCGCCACCGTGACCGAGGAGCGGCTCTACGATGCCGGGGCGCAAGCTATTTTCGATCTGCTAGGGCAGACGCCAGCCGGTGTCCATACGCTGCTGGCGATCGGCCACAATCCCGGCCTGCACGATGTTGCATTGCTGCTGATCGCCGCGGGCGCGGTGGAAGCGCGCGAACGGCTGCGCGAGGGAATGCCGACTTCGGGACTTGCGGTGATCGATTTCGCTTTCGACGATTGGCGCAAGCTGCATCCGCAAGCCGGCAGACTGGAGCGCTTCGTCAGCCCGCGGTCGCTGGAGCTTGCGACCGATTGAGGCAGCACGCCTGTCTCAACCTGCCGGGAAAAACATGGCACAATGCCTGCAACGTCACGGCAGAAAGCGGCGGCGTCATGTACAAACGCATCCTGGTTCCGGTCGATCTGAGCGACACCGAGCTCGCCAAACCCGCCATCGACACCGCATTGGTGATGGCGCGCGCCTCCAGCGGCTCGGTGCGGCTGCTCAATGTATTGGCGATGACGCCGGTCATGCTCGCCGAATACGTGCCGCCGGATTTCGACTCGCAGCAACGCAGCTCCGCCGAAGAGGCGCTTGCCATCATTGCGCGGGAATCAGGACTGGCAGCCGACAAAATATCGAGCGTGGTGCGCCAAGGCGGCATCTATCACGAGGTGCTGGAAGAAGCCAAGACGATGGGCGCCGACCTCATCGTCATGAGTTCGCACCGGCCCGCCATGCGGACATATTTCCTCGGCTCCAATGCCGGCCACGTCGTGCGCTATGCAAAATGTTCGGTGCTGGTGGTGCGAAATTAGCGCTGCATCATTTCGTCGGCAGCAGGTTCGCCGGCAAGGCGTCCACGCGATAGCTCCCCGGCCGGTTGCGGTAAAAATAGGGGCCCACCTGCCACAAGCAGACGACGAAGAACGCGGCAATGAAGGCCGCCCCGCCCCATTCGAAAATCGAGAGCGCTTGCACAATCAATATGGCAAGCGCCAGCACGATAGCGCCGAATACGGCGAGCCCGAGCCAATAGCGCGGCGCAGCGTCACCGGCCTCAAATCGCGGCGCCGCGCCGGAGGCGGCGATACGCCGGTGCAATTCGGTGACGAATGCCGCGTAGGGCGCGCTCAACCGCTCCTGCTCCATGATGCTCTTCCACGAAGCAGAGACGATCTCGATCCTGGGATTACCCCGGCCCCAAATCTCGGTGCGAAAGCGGTAGGATTGCATCGTCACCGGACGGTACGAGAGCCGCAGCCGCAGGATATCGCGATAGGCAATCCGGCCGGCGTGCCGCCCGGCGCGCCATTCGATGGCCTGCGGCCGCAGCCAGAATTCGAACGCCGCCCCCAGCAGCGACGGCTTGAAGGCATATGACGGGTCCTGGTCAGCGACCCCGGCCGGGAGCTTCATTTCGTCGGCGGCTTTGCTCATTTGGGCGGAGTTCTAGCATGAAGCGGCGTCTTTCCCGCGCCCGTTCGAAATTAACCATGCTGGCCGCGAACGCCCCCCGACGGGCAGCAAGTGTTTCAATTCCCATTGGTTTCGAATATCTTAATGCCCAAAGCGTCAGTTAAGTACGGCTTGGGAGGCCGGTATCATGAGTAAGCTGTCCGAGTTTTTCGGCCGCAAAGGCGAGCCTGGTACCGAGCGGTATTCGACGCCTTAGAACGGAAATAAAGATAACGGCGGCGAAGAGCGGCTCAGTCACGAGAATTTCGCGGAAATCGGCGAGCGCATCGGCGAAGAAAACGAGGCGTTGCGCAATCTCCTGGTCGATACCGGGCGCAAGATCGGCGAACTCGACGAACTCAAGGACGCCTTCGGCAAGATCGTCATGCCGTTCAACAAGACCCTGCGCGCGCTGGAGCAGGAAAAATCCCAGAATTTGAGTCTCAAGGACACGCTCGACGAGAGTCGCGGCGCCTACGAGACGCTGCGCGATCATTTTTACGCGGTGGAGAAAAAGGCCACCGCGCTCGAAACCGAATCGGAACGGCTGCGGGAAGATCTGGAATTGTCGCGCGAAAACGTTCGCGGCCTGGAAAGCAATCGCATCGAGCTCTCGGACGAAATCGCGGCCAAGCAGACGCAAATCGCCGAGCTTGAGCGGCAGCTGGCGCAGGAGAGCGCGCAGCGCAAGGGCTTGAGCGAGAACAAACGCACGCTGACCGATCAGCTCGACGACGCCGAAAAGCGCATCGTCGACATGGAAGCGGAACTTGCCGCGGCGCGGGAAAAGCTGGCGCTGCTGGAAGACGACAAGCGCTCGCTGCAATCCTCGCTCGACCAGACGCTCAACGAAGCCTCGCGCCTCACGCGCCGTCTGACCGAAAGCGAAAACACCTTGACCGCCACGCGCGCGCAACTCGGCAAGGTGGAGTCGAGCTTCGCGGAAGCCTATGCCGAACGCGGCCGGCTTGCCGCCGCGCTCGACGAGACCAAGGAACATCATCAGTCCGAGCGCAACACGCTCAATATGCGCCTTGATGCCTTGCAGTCGCGCTCCGCGACCGCCGAGAAGCTGCTGGCCGAGGCGCGGCAAAGCCTGATCGCGCGCACCGAGGAAGTCCGCGCCTTCGATCGCAAGTCGGTCGAGGCGACGATCGCCCGCAACAACTCAGAGAAGAAACTCGCCCAGATCGAGGCCTCGCACGAAGCGCGCGACCGCCAGATCAAGGAACTGGAACTGTTGCGCGCCGCACTTGCCGAGCGCACCAATGCGCTGACCAAGACGCTGAAGACCCGCGAGACCGCGCTCGCCCGCGCCGAGGAGAAGATTCAGTCTTTCACCGAGCGCACCGGGCACCTGGAAGCGGATATTCAGATCAGCCGCACCAACATCGAAAAGCGCGTCGAGGACCTCAATTCGGCACTGCAACGCGAACGCATGGAACGCTCGGTGGCCGAAGGCGCGCTGGAAGCGGCGCGCAAGGACAATTCCCGCCTGCAAACCGAAGTGGGCTCGCTGCGCTCGGCGCTCCGCCGCGGCGTTTCCGTGGACGAGGCGCCGCCGAGCGCCCCCGGCGTCGAGCCGTCGAAATTGAAACGCGGCAGAGGCGCCGAAACCAGCGCGGAGCCGGCTGAAAAGACGTAAGCGCGCAGCGCAGGCCGCAAGGCCGCGGCCTTACAATTTGTCCATTTTGGAAGCGCGGGGCGCGCGGTTGCGTCCCGCGTTTTCGTTATGCGAGTAACTAGAGTCTGATCCGCTCCAATTGAATCATGGCATGGCTCTATCTTTTTGTTTGAGCATGATCTTTTCCGACCTTCCTTCGCCCGCCGAAGCGGGCTTCGCACTCGGGTCCGGCCTTTGGCCGGCCCGCGCACAGGCTCCGGCGGGAAACCGGTTCCCACTTTTCGGGATCATGCTGTAACCCGCGTTGCGCGCATCGCCGCCAGTGCATCGGCATCGAGCGCCAGCTATATTGATGTCATGATTGATGTCATGCGCAAACTCATGGCGGTCGTGCCGCTTCTGGCCTTGCTCGCGGCATCGCTTTGGTTCGCGGTCTATGTCTGGACATCGCTGGAAGGCCCGCCGCTGCCGGCCTTCGCCTATTGGGCGATGGGCGGCGGGATCGTTTTTTCCCTGATCGTCGGCTGCGGGCTGATGGCGCTGGTCTTTTACAGCAGCCGCCACGGCTATGACGACATGCATGGCGGCGATGGGCCGCGCGAACGGCAGTGACTTTGTAATCCGAGCCGGTATGTTCTGCGCCTGAGAGCGCAATCCGGCGAAGTGGAAACCGGTTCGCCGCAAGATTGCGCGGCAAACCAAAGAATCTAGAAGCGAACGGGACACGTCATGGCCAAATCCCTCGTTCAGGAAAATTTCGGCAAGACCGCGCAGGGTTACCTGACCAGCAAACCGCACGCGCAGGGCAAGAGTCTCGAACGGCTGGTTGCGCTGACCGCGCCGCAGCCGGGATGGCGGATGCTCGATGTCGCCACCGGCGCCGGGCATGTGGCCTATGCCTTCGCCCCGCATGTAGCGCGCGTATGGGCGACCGACATCACCGAGGAAATGCTCGATCTCGTGCGCGCCGAAGTGGCCAAGCGGCAGCTTTCAAACGTGCGCACTGCTTATGCCAAGGCGGAAGCCCTGCCGTTTGAGGATGCGAGTTTCGATCTGGTCACCTGCCGCATCGCGCCGCATCACTTCGACAGTATCGCTAAGTTTCTCGATGAAGTGCGCCGCGTGCTGTCGCCGGGCGGGACGTTCGCGCTGGTGGACAATGTCGTACCCGCGGGCAGCGTCGGCGACTACGTCAATGCCTTCGAGCGCTTTCGCGACCCCAGCCATCTGCGCGCCTGGCCGATGGCGGAATGGCGCGCGGCGTTGGCGGCGCACGGCCTTGCGCTTCTACAGGAGGAGCAACTGTCGAAAACCATGGAGTTCGCGAGTTGGGCGGCCCGCCACGACGCCACCATGCAGGCGCTGCTACGCGCCATGCTCATTCAAGCGGCGCCGGATGTAAAAGCGGTGCTGGTGCCGGAGGAAACGGCCGGTCAGTTCACCTTCCGCCTGAGCGAAGGCATTTTCATCGCAAGGCGCAAATAACAAGCGCAAATAACACACAATCGATCGCCAAAAACCATCAACCTCGCGCGCACGGTTTATGCGCGGCGCGAGGTTTCCGGTAATCTCAGGTCGTTTTCCGAGGGTAAGCTTAGTGCCGATGTTTGTGTTTGCGGCGCGGCTCCCATTCCGGATGGCGATCATAGGCCCTGTTGACCAGCCAGCCACCGACCACCGGCACGATGCAGGAGCCGACCAGGACATGGGCTTCGCGCTGCGTCAGCGGGCGCTTGACCACCATCGTCGCCACCATGGGCGAGACCACCGCGCAGCCTATCGTTGTCACGCCCCAGGCGCCGAACCGGGAGAGGCCGCTTGAATTACTCCAGCGATTCCACCGCCAGTTGTTGATGGCGAGCATGGTGACGCCCGATGCCACACCGGTGACGAGAGCGACGGTTTTGATGCGCTTGTCGACCTTGTGGTGGCGCTGCCGCGCATCCGCGCTCTGGCTCATCAGCGCCAAGGCGGCGAAGGCGACAACAAATATAGAAAGATATTTTTTCATCCTCTGCTCCATTCCCGGGACTCAATCCTCGAATATGTGACCCGAGTTCCGTGCACGAGTCGAGGCTGCGGCATTGCTGGCCATGAGTTCTTCACAGCGGAATTACCGAATTCCGCTTGAGCTTTCATTGGTTTCGCCAAACATCGCAACTTTATTTCCGGCGAAAATTTTTTTTGGTTGCAGTGCGTAATGCCGCTGTTGCGCGGCCAAGTTCGTGCCCCGGCGGCGGGCGGCCAAGTCCGCGCCGAAGCCAGTAGTTAGGAATAACGTCCGGTGCGGGACGACGGGCCGGCCGCGAGTCAAGAGACAGCACCGCCCAGCCGGCGGGTTTGCCCACAGAAATCACAGAAAAATGCGGTGTTTTGGGCATCGACGCAGGCCGCGCAAGCGGCCGTTACCACCGCGACTCCGTTTCCGCTAGGATCGTAATCAAGGTGATTCGGCGTCGCTTCGGCCGGGCGGATCGGCGCATAGAGGATCCAAAATGAGCAAATTCGGGGGGTTTCTTGCCCGCAAGTCGGGCATTGCGGAAAAATCGACCGTCCTGCCCAGCAACGAACTCGACATCGACGAGGAATTGTTTACGGCCATCGGTACGCAGATGGGGGGCGACAATGAATCGCTGCGTAATCTCCTGATCGATGCCGGTTTCAAGATCAACGAACTCGACGCCATCCGGGATACCATCGGCAAGCTGATCGAGCCGGTCGCCAAGACCTTGTGCGCATTCGAGGCCGAGAAGACCGAGAAGATCGGTCTGCAAACTATCCTCAACAACACGCGCACCGAATACGGCAAGCTGCGCAACGTGGTCGGCGACCTGGAAAAGAAGGCCGCAGCCGCCGAAGGCGAATGCCAGCAGTTGCGGCAAGAACTCGCCGCCTCGCAGCACACCGTACGCACGCTTGAAAACACCAGGGCCGAGCTTGCGCTCGATATCGCGGCCCGGCGCACGCGGATCGCGGACCTGGAAAGCGGGCTGATGCAGGCCACCGCCGAGGGCAACCGCCTGAACGAGACCAACCTGCGGCTCGACGAACGGCTGGTCGCCGGCGACAAGCGCTCCATCCAGCTCGAAAACGAACTGAACGCAACGCGGCAAAAGCTTGCGCTCGCCGACGACGAGAAGCGCTCGTTGCAGCTCTCGCTCGACAAGACCATCAGCGAGGCCGCGCGGCTGTCACGCCGGCTGGCCGAAGCGGAGAACACGCTCGCCGCAACGCAAGCACGGCTGCGGCAGGTGGAGACGAATTTCACCGAGGCCGACAACGAGCGCTTGCGGCTGACCGGCGAGATTCAAGCCTTCGGCGAACGCCATCAAAGCGAACTCGACAGCCAGCGCACCCGCTTCGAAGCGCTCAATTCGCGGGCGGCGGCGACCGACCGGCTGCTCAACGAAGCGCGCGAGCAATTGACGCAACGGGCCGAGGAAATCCGCACCCTCGACCGGCGCCAAAACGAGGCTTTGCTGGCGCGCAACGCCATGGAGAGCAAGCTCGCCGAACACGAGGTGACGCGGATCAACCGGGAATCCGCCATCAAGGACCTCGAACAGTCGCGCGCGACCCTGCTCGAACGTTCCACCACGTTTGCCAAAGCGCTCACCACACGGGAAACCGCGTTGGCGCGCGCCGAGGAAAAAATCCAGAGCCTGAGCGACCGCATCGCGATCATCGAATCTCAATCGGAGACCGGCCGGCAACTGGCGGAGAACGAGAAGGCCGAGCTTAAAGCCGCGCTCAAACGCGAGCAGCTCGAACGCCTGGTGGTCGAAGGCGCGCTGGAATCGGGACGCAAGGATATCTCGCGGCTGTTGCGCGAGGTGATGGCGTTGCAGCGACGTCAGAGCGCCGAGCAGGACGCCGGCCCCGCACCGTTGGCCGCCAACGCGGCGTAAATCCGCTCATCGGCCTTGAACTGCCCAAATCGAAAAGCCGCCGGGTGCAAGCTCGGCGGTTTTTTTCGCGCGCGCAAGGCCGCCTGACGAAAAGCCGCAAAAAAAGAAGGGCTGCCCTTGCGAGCAGCCCTTCCATTGTCAGGCCGGGGTCCGGCGGCGCAGACGTAGCTATCGGCCCGCGCGAGCGTTTGGCCCGTGGCGTGTCACGTCACGCAGCGCGAACCTCGACAGAGGCGAGGATCCAGCTCACGGATGCCGGCGACCGCGGCGAGAGACAATGAGACACTGGATCACCTCCTTTCGGTTGTGGGTGGGGACGACCACTATAGCGGGAGAAATTTGATTCGGAAGAGCGCTTTCTTTCCGCGCACATGTGACATAAATCGCCGTAAAATTGGCCTTGCGCGCGCTATTGAACCCTATAACGTTATGCGTTATATTTGACTATGATCGTCAGTTTCCGCGGTGGCGAGACGGAAAAAATCTGGGCCGGCCTGCGCAGCCGCAAACTGCCACCGGATATTCAAGCCGGAGCGTTGCGCAAACTGCGTCTCATCAACGCTGCGAAGAAAGTCGATGACCTGCGCGTCCCGCCCGGCAATCGGCTCGAAGCGCTGAAAGGCAATCGCGCGGGACAATGGAGCATCCGTATCAACGATCAGTGGCGCATCTGCTTCCGCTGGGACAAAGAAGGAGCCGAAAATGTCGAAATCGCCGACCACCATGGCTGAACTTTTGCCGAACCCGCAGCCTGGCGAAATCCTGCTAAGGGAATTTTTGCAGCCAATGGGGCTGTCGCAGACCGCGGTCGCGCGCGCGGTTGGCGTGCCGCCACGGCGCATCAACGAGATCGTGCTCGGCAAGCGCGCCGTCACCGCCGACACCGACTTGCGGCTCGCGCGCTATTTTGGCGTCAGCGATGGATTTTTCTTGCAGCTGCAGACCGACCACGACTTGATGGAGCGCAGGCGCAAGATCGGCAATAAATTGAAAACAATCAAGCCGAGAAAGAAAGCGGCGTAAATACGTTCAAAATTTATCTTACCAACTCCCGCATCGCGCGGTCGAGCCCCTCTAATGTCAAAGGATACATCTGCCCGCCCATGAGTCCACGAGTCGCATGATCATACGCTCGCTCATTCCAGGTCCCAAGGCCGCCGTCGCGAGGTGTGACGAATATGGTTGATATGAATCTCTTCGCCTTCGATGGCGTAGAATATGAAATAGCGAAACCGCGGCATGACCACGACACGAGCGTTAGGTTCGTCGACTTCGCGACCCTGGTACGGCGCGTGCGCAATTTCCAATGCGCGATCGATAAGCCGCGTAACGACGCGCGATGCCGCTGCCGGACTGTCCTTATTAAGGTAGGCGTGAATGCGTGAGAGGTCGTCCAGAGCCGGCCGCGTGAACCGAACCTTCATCCCCGATGGCGTCGATAAAACGCCTCCAGTTCCGCATCCGACACGAACTCTCCGCGACGCGCCGCTTCCATGCCTTTGCGTACTGCCGCGCGCTCGTCGTCGCTCAGGCGATAGACGCTTTCGTGCCAGCGCACGATCTCGTCGACAGTTTCCTCGACCTCGCCGAGCAATTCCTCGGGCAATGCGGAAACACGTTCAAGCAGGTTTTGGCGCTTCGGGCTCATAGCAAAATCTTATCACATCGGCAGCGCGGGCGCACGTATTTAGACCGCCTCACCGCACCAGTTCCCGCATCGCGCGGTCGAGCCCCTGCAATGTGAGCGGATACATCCGCTCAGCCATGAGCTGGCGCACCAGCTTGATCGAATGGGTCATCTCCCACTCGCGCTCGGGCACCGGGTTGAGCCACACGCAAGCCGGATAAGTGCGCGCCACGCGCTCAAGCCACGCCGCCCCCGTCTCCTCGTTGTGATGCTCGACCGAGCCGCCGGGCGCGCTGATCTCATAAGGCGACATCGACGCATCGCCGACGAAAATCACTTTGTAGTCGTGCGGATATTTGTGCATCACATCCCAGGTCGGCGTGGTTTCCTGGAAGCGGCGGCGGTTCTGCTTCCACACTTTTTCGTACAGGCAGTTGTGGAAATAGAAATGCTCCATGTGCTTGAACTCGGTTCGCGCGGCGGAGAACAGTTCCTCGGTCGCCTGGATGTGCCAGTCCATCGAGCCGCCGACGTCGAAGAACAGCAGCACCTTCACTGCATTGTGCCGCTCCGGGCGCATGTGAATGTCGAGATAGCCCTTGTGCGCGGTGCCCTTGATGGTGCCGTCGAGATCGAGTTCGTCGGCCGATCCGGTACGGGCGAATTTGCGCAACCGCCGCAGCGCGATCTTGATGTTGCGGGTGCCAAGCTCGACCTCGTCGTCGAAATCCTTGAACTCGCGTTTGTCCCACACCTTGACCGCGCGGAAATTGCGGTTCTTGTCCTGGCCGATGCGCACGCCTTCCGGGTTGTAGCCGTAGGCGCCAAAGGGAGACGTGCCGGCGGTGCCGATCCATTTCGAGCCGCCCTGGTGGCGGCCTTTTTGCTCCTTCATGCGCTGGCGCAAAGTTTCGAGCAGCTTGTCGAGGCCGCCCATGGCCTCGATCTGCTTCTTCTCTTCCTCGGTGAGATATTTCTCCGCCAGTTTCTTCAGCCATTCGGCGGGAATTTCCATGTCCGCCGCCTCGCCGAGGTTTTCCAAACCCTTAAAGACATGGCCGAACACGCGGTCGAACTTGTCGATGTTGCGCTCGTCCTTCACCAGCGTCGCGCGCGAAAGATAATAAAAGTCCTCGACGCGGCGGGAGGCGAGATCGGCGTCCATCGCCTGCATCAGCGTCAGATATTCGCGCAGCGTCACCGGCACGCCGGCGGATTTGAGTTGCTGGAAAAAGCTGACGAACATGGTCCGTGACCTTTTACGGCCAGCGTGCAAGCGTCAAGCGGCATGCCGGCAAATTCGCGCTCTCCCGCCTTCGCCTGGCCGCTCGCCGCCGCGGCGATGGGGCTGGCTTTGCTCGCGCCCGCTTTGTGGAACGGTTTTCCCTTCATCTACCCCGACACCGGCGGCTATCTGGCGCGGCCGATCGAAGGCACGCTGGAACTCGGCCGCTCCGCGCTTTACGGCGTATTTCTCGTAGCCGGGATGACGCTCGATTTCTGGCCGGTGGTGGTGGCGCAGGCAGCACTCACCATATGGCTGATCGCCGTCACCTTGCGCGCCCACGGTCTCGGCCGCCGCCCGTGGCTGGCGCTGGCGCTGGTTGCGATGCTGTCCGTGGCCACCAGCATGCCCTGGTTCGCCGGCCAGCTCATCCCGGACATGTTCGTTGC
>CAMAWF010000011.1 GCA_945861895.1 Rhizobium sp. Q54 | reverse complement strand
GCCGCCGGCTTCCAGTGTCTGCATCAAGCGTTGCAGGAAGCCGACATCTTCGAGCCCGCGCCGCTCGGCCAGCGAGAGCGCGAGCGTTTGCAGATAATTATTGCGCAACACCAGGCGGGCAACGTCGCCGGTCATATCGACCAGCAGCTTGTTGCGCGCCGGCATGTCGAGCCGCTTGTCGCGCAGCGGCAAAGCGAGCGCGATCGTGAGATTGACCTCGAGGTCGGAGGTGTTGACGCCGGCGGAATTGTCGATGGCGTCGGTGTTGAGCCGCACGCCGCGCATCGCCGCTTCGACGCGTCCGCGCTGGGTCATGCCGAGATTGGCGCCCTCGCCGATCGCTTTGCAGGCCAGATCCATAGCGCCGATGCGGATGGCGTCGTTGGCGCGGTCGCCGGCGGCTTCCTCGCCCTCGCCGGAGGCCCGCACATAAGTGCCGATGCCGCCGAAAAACAACAGGTCGACCGGCGCCTTGAGGATCGCGCGCATCACGTCCTGCGGCGTCACTTTTTCTGAAAGTCCGAGCAGCTTCTGCGCTTGCGCGCTCAGCCGGATTTCCTTCGCCGCGCGCGGAAAAATCCCGCCGCCCGCAGAGACCAGCGCCTTGTCGTAATCCTGCCAGCTCGAACGCGGCAGCGCGAACAGCCGCGCGCGTTCCTTGAAGCTTTTTTCCGGATCGGGATCGGGGTCGATGAAGATGTCGCGGTGATCGAAGGCGGCGACCAGCCTGGTGGTTTTTTCGCGCAACATGCCGTTGCCGAACACGTCGCCCGACATGTCGCCGACGCCCACGACGGTGAACGGCGTCTTGCCGATATCGACATCCATCTCGCGGAAGTGACGCTTGACCGCCTCCCAGGCGCCGCGCGCGGTGATCCCCATCGCCTTGTGGTCGTAGCCGGCGGAACCGCCGGAGGCGAAAGCATCGCCGAGCCAGTAATTATGCGCGGTTGAAAGCGCATTGGCGGTATCGGAGAAAGTGGCGGTGCCTTTGTCGGCGGCGACAACGAGATAGGGATCGTCGCCTTCGTGGCGCACGACATTGGGCGGCGGAATAATTTCATTGTCGGCGCCGATATTGTCGGTGATGTCAAGCAGCGTGGAGATGAAGAGCTTGTAGGCGGCGATGCCTTCCGCCTGGATCGCCTCGCGCGGACCGCCCGCCGGCAAATGCTTCGGCACAAAGCCGCCTTTGGCGCCGACCGGCACGATCACCGCGTTCTTCACCTGCTGCGCTTTCACCAGGCTGAGAACTTCCGTGCGGAAATCCTGCGGCCGGTCGGACCAGCGGATGCCGCCGCGCGCCACCTTGCCGAAGCGCAGGTGCACGCCCTCGACACGCGGCGAATAAACGAAGATTTCGTAGAGCGGGCGTGGCAGCGGCAGATGGTCGAGCTTGCGGCTGTCGAACTTGATGGCGATGAGCGGCTTCGGTCCGCCATCCGCGTCGGTTTGATAGAAATTTGTGCGCAACGCCGAGGTCACGGCATTGACGAAATGCCGCAAGATGCGGTCCTCGTCCAGGCTCGCGACGCTTTGCAGCGCCGCCTCTATTGCCACGACGATTTCCTTTTCCTGCGCGGCGCGCTGTTTCGGCGCGGTGTCCGCGCGCGGATCGAAGCGCGCATGGAACAGCCGCACGATCTCGACGGCAATCGCGGCGTGCTTGCGCAGCGTCGCCCACATATAATCCTGCGAATAGGGCACGCGGATCTGCCGCAGGAAGCGCGAAATCGCACGGATGAGCGCAACGTCGCGCCACATCAGGCCGGCGGAGAGCACAAGCGCGTTGTAGCCGTCATTCTCGGCCGCGCCGCGCACCACCATCAGGAAGGCGGCCTCCAGCCGCGCCTTGGCGGCGTCGAGTTCGATCGCGCCGCCGTCGGTGGCCAGCAACATGTCGTGGAACCAGACGCCGGTGTTGGCCCCGCCGCCCGGCGCGATGTGGTAGGTGCGCTCGTCGACCACGCGAAAGCCCATGTTCTCCAGCACCGGCACGCGCTCCGAGAGCGGCAGCGGCCGCTCGAGGTTCCACACTTTGAGGCCGACGGCCATGCTGTCGGCCTCGACGCGACGGTGAAAATCGACGCCGAGCGGACGCCGTTCGGATAGACTTTCGATCTGCCGGATATCGCCGACGGCAATCTCCGGCGAATAGCTCTCGTGATAGCCGGCCGAGAACGCATCGCGGTAACGCTCGAACAGGCCGCGCGCCTTCTCCGGCGCGTGCGCGGCAACCAGCGCTTCGGCGAGCGAGTCGTTCCAGCTGCGCACGATGGCGCCGACGGCTTTTTCCAGTTCGGCGCGGCCGATCTCGGGGGTGACGCCGCCCGAACGGCCGATGATGAAATGCACGCGCACCAGCCGGCCTTCCGGAAAAAACGGATAGAAAGCCGAGACGCGACCCTGATAGGCCTTGGCGAGATAGTCGCCGATGGCCGCGCGGATGTGGCTGTCGTAGCGCTCGCGCGGAACATAGACGAGCGCCGAGACGAAGCGATCGAAGCGATCGCGCCGCGCCAGCACGCGCACGCGCGGCCGCTCGTCGAGCTGCATGATCGCGGAGGCAAACTGGAACAGCGTGTCTTCGTCGATCTGAAACAGTTCGTCGCGCGGATAGCTGTCCAGCACGTTGGCCAGCGCCTTGCCGGAATGACTTTGCGGATCGAAGCCCGCCTGCGTCTCGACCGCGGCCAGTTTGCGGCGCAGATACGGAATGCTCCGCGTCGAACGCGTATAGGCCGTGGAGGTGAACAGACCGACGATACGAAATTCGCCGGTCAGATTTCCTTTGGCGTCGAAGCGCTTGACCCCGACATAGTCGAGATAGACGCGGCGATGCACCAACGAGCGCACATTGGCCTTGGCGACAATGAGCAGCTTCGGCTCCTTGAGGAACGCCATGATCTCCGGCGTGATCTCAAGCAGATCGTTGCCGCGCTTGAGCACCCGCATATCGCGCGAGCGCAGTACGCCGAGCCCGTGTTCGAATTGCGGGTCGAGCGCGTGCTGCTTGTCGGTGAGCACATAGTCGCGCAGGCCGAGGAATGTGAAATTATCGGCGACCAGCCATTCCAGAAACTGGATCGCTTCCGCGATCTCAGGCACCGGAAGCGGCGGCGGCTTGGTCTTCAGCTCGACGAGAACTTCGCCGACGCGGGTCAGCATGGCGCGCCAGTCCAAAACGGCGACACGCACCTCGGCAAGCACCTCCGCGAGCGCCTTGACGATTTGCGCGCGGCGCGTCTCGTCCGCCACCTGCTCGACATGAATATGAATGAGACTTTCGCGCACGGCTTTTCCGGCCGCCGCCGCGCCGTGAAACGCCGTGCGCTTGCCGTCATTGTCGCGCGCGATGCTGAACACCGGATGCACGACCAGCCGCAGGCCGGCGCCCTGTTCGGTCAGCTCGGCCATCACCGAGTCGACCAGAAACGGCATGTCGTCGTTGACGATTTCGATCACCGCGATCATTTCGTCGCGCGCTTGCCCGGGCTGCCGCCGGAACGGCTCGCAGCGGATCTTCGGCGCGCCCGGCGGGCGCATGGCAAGAAAGTCCCAGGCATTCTTCGCCAGCCGCGCGATATCGTCCGGCGCATAGTCCAGCAGGTCTTCGGCCGAGGCGGCTGCAAACAGCTGTGCGGTGAAGTCTTCGGGAATGTCGCGGCTTGTCCGGCCGAGCGTCGCGGCCGCCTCGGCGATGCGCGCGCGCGCGGTGCGTTCCGCCTCGCTGCCGGGACGGTGTTCGGCGGTCATCTTGTTTCTCCCGCCCCCGGCAGAATCAGCCCGCGCCGGCGGGGGAGTTTTCCCGATCCGCGCCAAGCCGTCGAGAGCAAGCGGGCTTTCAATCACACCCTGATTACATGGGTCCATGACAGCGGCCGCATGTTCGCTCTAACCCCCTGATATCAAAGATTTATGCGCGCCTCGCGGTCGTATCGCGAGGCGTGGGAAAGTTGTACGCTGAAGGCCGGACCGGGAAGGGATAAAGGGACGCGCATGAACAAAAGCAGCAAAAAAAGCAAAAGCAGCCGTCCGTCGGCAAAAGCGGTCGCTGCGACAGCGGCTTTGCGCGCGATCAGGGGCGGCAAACTTGCGCCGAAAAAGCTTGCGCCCGCCAAGTCCACGCCGGCAAAACCCACCGCTCGTGCAGCCGCTGTATCGGTGGTTGCGGCGGACGATAGCCCGGTCATCGCGCTGGCACTGGCGCCGGAAAAACTCTCTCCCGCGATGGCCGCCTATTTCAAGAAATGCCAGGAGAAGCTCGGCTTCGTGCCGAACGTGCTGAAAGCCTATGCCTTCGACACGGCGAAGCTGGAAGCATTCGTCGCCATGTACAACGACCTGATGCTGGGCGAGTCCGGTCTCTCCAAACTCGAACGGCAGATGATCGCGGTTGCGGTGTCGTCGCAGAACCGCTGCTACTACTGCCTGGTCGCGCACGGCGCCGACGTACGCGAGCTTTCCGACGATCCGATCCTCGGTGAACTGATGGTGATGAATTACCGCGCGGCACGGCTGAGCAAGCGCCAGCGCGCTATGCTCGATTTTACCGTCAAGCTGACGACGCAGCCGTGGGGCGTGGAGGAAGGCGACCGCGAACGGTTGCGGCGCGCCGGATTTTCCGACCGTGACATCTGGGACATCGCCGCGGTGACGGCGTTCTTCAACATGTCGAACCGCGTGGCTTTCGCCAGCGACATGCGCCCGAATTCAAAATACCACGCGATCGCGCGGTGATCTGCGGAGCGAACCGGTGAGCCGCCCATCGATGGCCGCAATAGACGACGGCGCAAAGGCGCTCAATATCGTCATGGAAGAGACGATGGTGCCGGCGGCCGATGCCGGCATTTCGATCTACGTGCGCAACAAGCGCCCGGCGGAGATGACCGAATTCCGGCCCGAGCGCACGGTGCTGTTCGTACATGGCTCCAGCTATCCCGCCCACACGTCGTTCGATCTGCCGCTCGGCGGCATGTCGTGGATGGATTTCATCGCCGCGCGCGGCTACGACGTCTATCTGCTCGACCTGCGCGGCTACGGCAAATCCACGCGCCCGCGCGAGATGGACGAGAAGCCGGAGGCGAACGCGCCGATCGTGCGCACCGACACCGCGGTGAAGGATGTCGCCGCCGTCGCCGACTTTATCCGCAAGCGGCGCAATATCGCCAAGCTTAATCTCATCGGCTGGTCGTGGGGCACCACGCAGATGGCGGCCTACACGGCGCAAAATCCGGACAAGGTCGCGCGGCTTGTGCTCTACGCCCCGCAATGGATCCGCACCACGCCGTCGCCGATCCAGGCCGGGCCCGGACCGCTGGCGGCTTATCGCCTGGTGTTCCGGGATAAGGCGCGCGAGCGCTGGTATACCGGCGTCCCCGAGTCGAAGCAGGCGGCGCTGATCCCCGCCGGCTGGTTTGAGCAATGGGCCGACGCCACCGGGGCCACCGATCCACCAGGCGGCAAGCTTACCCCGCCCGCGCTGCGCGCGCCCAACGGCACGCTCGCCGACACGGCGGACTATTGGTTGTCCGGCAAGCCGTATTACGATCCGTCGAAAATCGCCGTACCGACGCTGCTGGTGCACGGCGAATGGGACCACGACACGCCGGCCTATATGGCGCAGACGCTGTTCCCGCTGCTGGTGAATTCGCCGGAAAAACGCTACGTGCAGCTCGCCGAAGGCACGCACCACATGATGATGGAAAACACCCGGCTCAAACTGTTTGAAGTCGTGCAGGCGTTCCTCGACGAAGCGCGCGCTTAAATTTCCACCAGCTTATTCGGCAGCACGTCCTGCCTGAAGGCGCCGGGCGGAAAGTGCTGCGCCAGCACGGCGCCGCATTGTTCGACGGCGGCGACGAACCCATCGCCCGCGCGGCCCTGCTTGATCGCGGACACCAGCGCATTCATTGCATTGTCCCACACTTCGGGTGTGACTTTTTCGTCGATGACGCCGTCCGCCACGATTTCGGCGTAGCGCATCTGTGCGGCGAAAACAGGCTGACATTTGTCGCCCGGCGCGGCACATTGGTTCGATGCGCGCAGAGCATTTTTTGACGTTGCGTCCGGGTCGATGGATTGCCGTCGCGCTCGCATGCGCGTTTGCAACCGTGCTTGCAATGGCAACGTTCATGCCGGACCGGACGGCGGCGCAGTCGGGTCCCGCGCTCGAATCCAACCTGCCGGACATTGCGCCCGTCCAGCCGATTTCGGCGCGCAACGGCATGGTGGTGGCGCAGGAGGCGCGCGCCGCGCGCATCGGCGTCGAGATGCTCGACCGCGGCGGCAATGCGGTGGATGCCGCGGTCGCGGTCGGCTTCGCGCTCGCCGTCAGCTATCCGCGCGCGGGAAATATCGGCGGCGGCGGTTTTATGCTGGTGCATCTCGCCAACGGCAGCCGCAACATCGCCATCGATTATCGCGAAACCGCTCCGGCCGCGATCACGCGCGATATCTTTCTCGACGCCAAGGGCGAGCCCGATGCGCGCAAGTCGCGCGACTCAGGGCTCGCTGTCGGCGTGCCGGGCACGGTCGCCGGACTGGCGCTGGCGCACGAAAAATACGGCTCCGGCAGACTCACGCTCGCCGAACTCATCGCGCCGGCCATCGCGCTGGCGCGCAAGGGCTTCACCGTCGAGGACGACACCGCCGATTCGCTGCCGCGCGCACGCGAGCGGCTGGCGCGCTGGCCTTCATCGGCGCGGATTTTTCTCAAAGACGGCGGATTGCCGCTGGCGGAGGGCGATCGGCTGATCCAGCCGGATCTCGCCGACACGCTCGCAGCCATCGCGCGCGAAGGCGTCATGGCGTTCTACCAGGGGCCGGTCGCGGAAAAAATCGCCGCCGCGGTGCGCAAGGCCGGCGGCATCATGACCGCGGACGACCTGAAGAATTATCGCGCGGTGGAGCGCTCAACCGTACGCGGCAGCTATCGCGGCTACACAATCGTCTCGATGCCGCCGCCCTCCTCCGGCGGCGTGCATCTGATCGAGATGCTCAACATTCTCGAAGGTTACACGCTCGCCGGTATGGAGCGCGTCGCGTCGTTGCATCTGACGATCGAAGCCATGAAGCGCGCCTATGCCGACCGCGCGGTTTTTCTCGGCGATCCGGAAAGTGTGAAAGTGCCGGTCGCCGGGCTGACCTCGAAGAAATACGCCGCTACCTTGCGCGCAGGCATCGGCGAGCGCGCGACGCCCGCAAACGATGTCCGCCCCGGCAATCCGCCGGCGCACGAGGGCGACAACACCACGCATTTTTCCGTCATCGACCGCGACGGCAACGCGGTCGCCAACACCTATACGCTCAACTTTTCCTATGGCCTGGGATTGGTCGCCGACGGCACCGGCGTGCTGCTCAACAACGAGCTTGACGATTTCGCCGCCAGGCCTGGCGCCGCCAACGCCTACGGACTGATCGGCTTCGAGGCCAACCTGCCCGGTCCCGGCAAGCGCCCGCTGTCCTCGATGTCGCCGACCATCGTGCTCAGGGACGGAAAAGTTTTTCTCGTCACCGGCTCGCCCGGCGGCAGCCGCATCATCACCACCGTGCTGCAGGTGATCGTCAACGCGATCGATTTCGGCATGAACGTCGCGCAGGCGATCGCCGCGCCGCGCTTGCATCATCAATGGCAGCCCGACGAGGTGGTGGTGGAGCCGGGCTTTGCGCCCGACACGTTGCGCGCACTCGAAGCGCGCGGGCATAAAATTACGCCGCGCGCGCCCGCGTCGTCGGCGAATACCATTGCGGTGACCGCCGAAGGCCTCGTCGGCGCGGCCGACACCCGCACGCGCGGCGCGCTGGCGGCGGGATATTGATGAGAGAGAAAATTGGTTTGCCAGTCGAAGCTCCGAAGGAGCGAAGACTGGAGCGGGCGAAGGGATTCGAACCCTCGACCCCGACCTTGGCAAGGTCGTGCTCTACCCCTGAGCTACACCCGCATCCGTGAGGCAATGGCGGCTACGCGCCGCCAGAGCCGTTCCTATAGCCAAAAGCCAAGGGGCTTTGCAACCGCGGCGAAAATCGCCATTAAAACCGCATGCCCGCGACGCCCGACCAGCTGTTTGCCAAGCTCGACGCGCTCGGAATCGCGCATACGACGGTCAAGCATCCGCCGCTGTTTACCGTGGAGCAATCGCAAGCGTTGCGCGGAAAAATCCCCGGCGGGCATACCAAAAACCTGTTCCTGCGCGACAAAAAGAGCGCGCTGTTCCTGGTGGTGGCGCTGGAGGATGCCGCGATCGAATTGAAAAACCTGCATCGCCGGCTTGGGGCGAACGGACGCTTTTCCTTCGGCGCGGCCGATTTGTTGCGCGAACTGCTGGGCGTCGAGCCCGGCGCGGTGACGCCGTTCGGCGCGCTCAACGATACCGCCGGGCGCGTGCAGGTGGTGCTCGACGCCGCGATGATGGAGCACACAATCCTCAACTATCATCCGCTCGACAACCGCATGACCACCTCGATTGCGCGGGACGATCTGGTGAAATTCCTCGAGGCGACCGGCCACCCGCCGCGGATCGTGCCGGTGTCCGGCCCCGGTGCGGCGGAACCGCAATAGCGTTATGATTGCATTCGCGCCCGCCATGCCCATCTAATCGGGCGGGCCACGGGATTTTGCGCTCCGCAAGGGGCTAAACGACGAGGGAAAATGCTGCAAAACGGCGGGACGACAGCGGCGGCGGGGGTGGCGGAAGCGCCGGCCGGCGCGCTGATCAAGGACACGACCACTCAAGGGTTCATCGCCGACGTGGTGGAGGAATCCAAGCGCCAGCCGGTGCTGGTGGATTTCTGGGCGCCCTGGTGCGGCCCCTGCAAGCAGCTCACGCCGGTCATCGAGAAGGTGGTGAAGGCTGCCAAGGGCAAGGTCAAACTCGTCAAAATGAACATCGACGAGCATCCGGCGATCGCGGGGCAAATGGGCATCCAGTCGATCCCGGCGGTGATCGCCTTCGTCAACGGCCAGCCGGCCGACGGATTCATGGGCGCACTGCCGGAGGCGCAGGTGGTGGCGTTTCTCGAACGGCTCACCAAAGGCAAGATCGGCGGCGACGAGCCGGATCTGCTCAAGGCGGCCGAGACGGCGCTGGCCGCGGGCGACGCCGCCCATGCGGCGGAAATCTACGCACAGGCGCTGGCCGCCGACAGCGCCAATGTCGCGGCGCTCGCCGGTCTCGCGCGCTGCTATGTGGTCACCGGCGCGCTCGAACAAGCCAAGCAAACGCTCGCTTTGGTGCCCGAGAGCAAACGCAACGATGCCGCCGTCGCCGCCGCACGAGCGGCGCTCGAACTTGCCGAGCAGGCAAAATCGGTCGGCCCCGTCGGCGAACTGGAAGCCAAGGTGGCGGCCAATCCGCTCGACCATCAGGCGCGCTTCGATCTTGCCGCCGCGCTCAATGCCGCCGGCAAGCGTGCGGACGCGGTCAATCATCTGCTCGACATCGTCAAGCGCGACCGCAAATGGAACGACGACGGCGCGCGCAAACAGCTAGTGCAATTTTTCGAAGCCTGGGGACCGGCCGACGCCGCAACCGTCGAAGGACGCCGGCAGCTGTCGTCGATTCTGTTTTCATGAATCTACTCTCGTCCGGGCACGGCACCGGAAGCGGAGAGCGCCAATGCCGATGAACGCCGAGTATCGCGGGCCCATCGATCTGCCGGAGACGATTCCGGTATTTCCGTTGCCGGGCGCGCTGCTGCTGCCGCGCGGGCAGATGCCACTCAACATTTTCGAGCCGCGCTATCTCGTCATGATCGACGACGCGTTGCGCGACGGCCACCGGCTGATCGGCATGATCCAGCCCGACCCGGCGCATTCCAGCGCGCCCGACAAGCCGGCGCTCTACAAAATCGGCTGCGCCGGACGCATCACCCAGCTCGCCGAAAGCGGCGACGGACGCTACCTCATCGAACTTACCGGCGTGGCGCGCTTCCGCATCGAGCAGGAACTCAAAGTCGCGACCGCCTATCGTCAGTGCCGAGTCACTTTCGCGCCGTTCGCCGACGACTTTATTGCCCGCAAAGGCGAGACCGAAGTCGACCGCGAGGCGCTGCTTGACGCGTTGCGCGATTTTCTCAAGGCCAACGACCTCAAGACCGATTGGGAAGGCATCGAGGATGCGCCCAACGAAGCGCTGGTCAACGCGCTGGCGATGATGTCGCCCTATGGCGCGGCCGAGAAGCAGGCGTTGCTGGAAGCGAAAGACCTCAAGACCCGCGCGGAAATCCTGGTCGCCGTCACCGAAATCGAGCTGGCCAAAGGCGGAAGCGAAACGCCGCTGCAATGATTTCAACCGCGCGCGGATGTGCTAGCATCGCACATTCATTGGAGCCCGCATGACCGCCGTACCGCCCACCGAACAACCGACCGGCAGCGTCGATCCGAAATTGCTGGAAATTCTGGTCTGCCCGCTGACCAAGGGCCCGCTCGAATTCGACGCGGCGCGCCAGGAACTGATTTCGCGCAAGGCCAAGCTCGCCTATCCGATCCGCGACGGCATCCCGATCATGCTGCCGGAAGAGGCGAGGCGATTGGAGTAAACTTTTCCTCCGTCATGCGCGGGCTTGACCCGCGCATCCATCTTTTCGCGAATGAGATGGATTGCCGGGTCATCCTCGGGTCAAGCCCGAGGACAGGCGCCCGGCAATGACAAGAAATGAATGACGCGCCCGCGATTAGGAAGGAAATGCAATGCTGAAAATCTGGGGCCGCAACAACTCGTCGAACGTACAGAAAGCGATGTGGGCGGTCGGCGAGTTGGGCTTGAAGCACGAGCGCATCGACGTCGGCGGCGCGTTCGGCAAAAACAAAGAGCCCGCCTATCTGGCGATGAACCCGAATGGCCTGGTGCCGACCTTGGAAGAGGACGACGGCTTTCTGCTGTGGGAATCGAATTCGGTGGTGCGCTATCTCGCCGGCAAATTCGGCGCCGGCACGCTGGAGCCGAAAGATCCCAAGACCCGCGCGCTCGCCAGCCAATGGATGGACTGGCAATTGTCCGTGGCGGGACCGGCGATCTTCCAGGCGTTCTGGGGCCTGATCCGCACGCCGGCGGAAAAGCGCGACATGGCCGCGATCGCCGCCTCGCAGGCGAAAACCACCGACGCGATGAAAATTCTCGACGCGCAACTGGCGAAGACGAAATACGTCGCCGGCGATGCGTTTTCCTACGGCGACATACCGGTCGGCATCATCTGCTACCGCTACCGGCAACTGGTGCCAGATCGCCCGGCAACGCCCAACCTGGATTGCTGGTACGACACGCTCGCCAAGCGCAAACCTTTCGCGGATCACGTCAGCAGCATTCCGCTGAGTTGAATCGTCATCCTGAGGTGCCCGCGAAGCGGGCCTCGAAGGATGACAGCCGCCACCCTTCGAGGCTCGCGCTACCGCGCTCGCACCTCAGGGTGACGGCTTCCCATTGTTGAGTTACAGCGCCTCGCCGCGCAACAACTTCGGCACCTCGCCGGTGATGCCCGCCGCCTCGCGGATGAACACGCGCTTGAGCGCCGGCAGCCGCTGCACAAGTCCCAGGCCCACGTCGCGCACCAGACGCAACGCGTCGGAATGGTTGGAGAACAGCCGGTTCAATCCATCGGTCGCGAGGCCCATCGTCATGGTGTCGAAGCGCCGCCAGCGCTGATAGCGCTCAAGCGCATCGGCGGCGCCGGGATCGAGCCCGAGCCGCGCGGCGTCGGCGACAACTTCCGCCAAGGCGGCGACATCGCGCAGCCCCATATTGAGCCCCTGCCCAGCAATGGGATGGATCACATGCGCGGCGTCGCCGACCAGCGCCAGCCGCTGCGCGATGAACGAGCGCGCGGTGAACAGACCGAGCGGAAAAGCGCGCCGCGGCCCCGCGACTTCGATATCGCCGAGATGCAATCCGAAGCGGCGCTCAAGTTCAGAATGAAATTCCTGGTCGGGCAGCGCGATCAGCCGCTCGGCCTCGCGCGTTTCCTCGGTCCAGACGATGGACGAGCGTTTTCCCTTCAGCGGCAAAATGGCGAACGGACCCGCGGGCAGGAAATGCTCGTCGGCGCGGCCGCCGTGATCGCGCTCATGCGCCACGGTGGTGACGATGCCCGACTGCCCGTAGTTCCAGCCGTGGGTGGCGATGCCGGCCTGCTCGCGCACGCGCGAACGCGCGCCGTCGGCGCCGACCAGCAGGCGCGCCGAAATTTTCCCGCCGTCGGAGAATTTTACGTCGATGTGGTGCGACGCTGTCTCAAAAGAATCGACCGCCGTCGCGCGCAGATCGACACCTTCCGCCTTGGCTTTCGCCACCAGCGCATCGATGAGATGCCGGTTCTCGATCATGTGGGCGAACGGCTCGCCATCTTCCACTTCGCCGCCGAACGTCAGGAAAGCCGGCCGCACGGCGTCTTCAAGCTTGCTGTCGGTCACCACCATGTCGAGGATCGGCTGCGCCTTGCCGGCGACCTGCTCCCACACGCCGATGGTTTCGAACAGCCGCCGCGCGGCCGCGGCAATCGCGGTGGCGCGGCCGTCGTTCGACGTCGATGCCGCCAGCGCCGGATCGGCGACGGTGACCGAAAAGGAATCGCCGAGCGCCTGGCGCAGCGCGATCGCCAGCGCCAGGCCGGCAAAGCCCGCGCCGCCGATCGCTACGTCGGCCCGCTTCGATTGTTGCCGTTTCGCCGCCATCCCGCTTCCTTGTAATGTGCCACGCATCATAGCAGGGTGCCCCGGATTTGGCCTTTGCAACGGGACTTTTCCATGGCCTCCGCCGTCCAGGACCTTCTCACGATCCTCGATCTGGAAATGCTCGACGTGAACCTGTTTCGCGGCCGCAGCCCGCAGGTCGGCTGGCAGCGCGTGTTCGGCGGCCAGGTGATCGGGCAGGCGCTGGTCGCCGCCGTGCGCACGGTCGACGCCGGCCGCCCGCCGCATTCCATGCACGCCTATTTCCTGCTGCCGGGCGACCCGAAGGTTCCGATCATCTACGACGTCGACCGCATGCGCGACGGCAAGAGCTTCACCACCCGGCGCGTCACCGCCCGCCAGCACGGCCACCCGATTTTTTCCATGCTGGTGTCGTTCCACGCCGACGAGCCGGGACTAAGCCATCAGGCGGAAATGCCGGACGTGCCGGGGCCGGATGAATTGCCGAACGAGTCCGAAGCGCGCGCGAGTATCCTGCCGCAAATGCCCGATCCGGTGCGGCGCTATTACGAGCGCGAGCGCCCGATCGAGCTGCGTCCGGTCGAGTTCGACCGCTACCGCGGCAAGAAGATTCACGATGGCCGCTTCCACGTCTGGATTCGCACCACCGAACGGCTGCCCGACGACCCGGCGATCCATCAATGCGTGCTCGCCTATGCGTCCGACATGACGCTGCTCGATACCGCGCTGGCGCGGCATGGGCGCACGCTGTTTGAAAAAGAATTCATGGGCGCCAGCCTCGATCACGCGCTGTGGCTGCACCGGCCGTTCCGTGCCGACGACTGGCTGCTGTACGCGCAGGACAGTCCGAATCTGATGGGCGCGCGCGGATTCTCCCGCGGTTTGATATTCAAGCGCGACGGCACGCTGGTCGCCTCGGTGACGCAAGAAGGCCTGGTGCGCGAGCGGCGGACATAGGCGTGCGCGTGCAACGGATTTCGCTCGCGATCATCCTCGCCGTCATCGCTGCCGTCCCCGCGTTCGCGGCATCCGGCAAACGTCCTGCGCCCACGGGCGCATGGGCCGGAGCACCCGCCGAATATACGCGCTTCACGGCCGCGGAATTGTCGCGTGGATTTCTCGCGCTCGCCTTCGGCTCCGATCTGCGCCTTGGCACCAAGTCGAACAACATCCGCCGTTTCGATACCGCCGTGCGCCTTCACCTGGTCGCCGGCGGCAACGATGCACGCACGCAAACGTATCGGCGGATCGCCGGAGAATTCGCGCAGAAAATCCCCAACCTGAATATGCGCCTGGTCGATGATCTTTCGTCGGCCAATGTGGTCGTGCGGCTGATCGACGAAAAAGATTTCTTCGCCGCGATGGAAGCTGCATACGGGCGCGAGACGGCGCGCTCCTTCGTTGCGCAAACCGATCCGCAATGCATGACCAGCCTGAAATCGCAGGCCGACGGCAAGGCCGTGCGCGCCGACGTCTTCATCATCGTGGACCAGGGCGACGAGGTCTTTTTCGATTGCGCCTACCACGAGACGCTGCACGCCTTCGGGCTTTCCAACCATGACGATCGCAATGCGTGGACGACGCTCAACCAGAAACGCACGGTCGGCTATCTCTCGGTCTATGACCGCGCGATGCTCACATTGTTGTACGACCCGCGCATCCAGCCGGGCATGACCGCAAGCCAAGTGCGCCGGATTTTACCGCACGCAATCAAAGACTTGCACCTGGATTTACGCCTGGGCCCGCGCTTGGCCGATTGAGGCTGGCGGATGAGACAGGCCAGCTGACATAATATGCCCGCTCGCGCGGCGGATGCTTGTTGGTACGCCAACTTTACCGCTTAAACTTTCAGCCGCATGTGGATAACGTAAGCATGCGCGGCCGAAGAGCCGTTTTGCCGGGGATTGAAGCCATGAAGCTTGTCATCGCCATCATCAAACCGTTCAAGCTTGAGGAGGTGCGCGACGCGCTCACCGCCATGGGCGTCCACGGCATGACGGTCACCGAGGTCAAGGGATATGGCCGGCAGAAAGGCCATACCGAAATCTACCGCGGTGCCGAATACGCCGTGAACTTCCTGCCGAAATTGCGGATCGAGGTCGCGGTCTCCACCGACCACGCCGACAAGGCGGTGGAAGCCATCACCGCCGCGGCGAAGACCGGCCAGATCGGCGACGGCAAGATTTTTGTCACCGGCATCGAGCAGGCGGTGCGCATCCGCACCGGCGAGACCGACGACGACGCGCTTTAGAACATCCGCATAGGGGGGATCAACATGACAAAGGCGTCACCACGCCGTCTCGCATTTTCATTTATGGCGGCAATCGCATCGTTCGCGTCGTCGCCGGCATTCGCGCAAGCAGGCACTGCGGCAAAGATCGATGCCGCCGACACCGCATGGATGCTCGCCGCCACCGGACTTGTTTTGATGATGACGATTCCAGGCCTGGCATTGTTCTACGCCGGCATGGTGCGCAAAAAGAACATGCTCGCCACCATGGCGCAGAGCCTTGCCGCCACCATGCTGGTCTCCGTGTTGTGGGCGCTGATCGGCTACACGCTCGCATTCACCGGCGAGGGACCGTACATCGGAACGTTGGAGCGGCTGCTGCTGACGGGCATGAATCTCGACACCATCAGCCCGCTGGCCAAGACCATCCCCGAAAGCCTGTTCATGATCTACCAGATGACGTTCGCGATCATCACCGTTGCGCTCGTCGCCGGAGCGGTCGCCGACCGGTTGCGGTTTTCGGCGTTTCTCTTGTTCTGCACCGGCTGGCTGATCTTCGTCTATGTGCCGATCTCGCATTGGGTCTGGGGCGGCGGCTTTCTTGGCGCCGCCGGCCTGCTCGATTTTGCCGGCGGGACGGTGGTGCATCTTAATGCCGGCGTGGCCGGGCTGGTTGCGGCCTATGTGCTTGGCACACGGCGCGGATACGGCTCGGAAAATCTCGCGCCTCACGATCTATCGCTTGCCGTGATCGGCACCGGCCTGCTGTGGGTCGGCTGGTTCGGCTTCAACGGCGGTTCGGCATTGGCGGCCGGTTCGCGCGGCTCGATGGCGATCGTCGTCACGCATCTTGCCGCCAGCGCCGGCGCGTTGACCTGGATGGCGCTGGAATGGTGGACGCGCGGCAAACCTTCGGTGCTCGGCATGATCTCCGGCGCGGTCGCCGGCCTCGGCACCATCACGCCGGCTTCCGGTTTCGTGCTGCCGATGCATGGCATCATGATTGGCATCATCGCCGGCGCCGTCTGCTACTGGGCCTGCACCTGGCTCAAGAGCAAGCTCGGCTATGACGACTCGCTCGACGTGTTTGGCGTGCACGGCATCGGCGGCTTCACCGGCACATTGTTGACCGGCGTATTTGCGGTGGGCGCGCTGTCGGCGAGCCCGGAAATGCCCGGCGGCTCACCCGGTTTGCTGGGAGGAAATCCCGGCCAAGTGCTGATCCAGCTTTACGGGATCGGCGTCACCATCGTCTGGTGCGGCGTCGTCACCTTCGTGTTGCTCAAGCTGATCGGCGCGCTGACGCCGCTGCGCGTGAGCGTGGAAGATGAGCGGCAAGGGCTCGACGTTACGCAGCACGGCGAGGCATTGCAGTAGCGCGTTACGGCCGCCGCCCGCGTCCGGCGAAATCGGGCGCGGCGGCGGCCGGAAGTCTCTGGCTATTTATTATGCAGCCTGACGAGTCTTTGGGCGCGGTTGCCCGGCCGGGTTTCGCCCCGGCTGCAAGTTTCAGAAAATCCCCCAACGTTTCAGAGACATAGGCCGGCGCCGGCGATCTGGCACGGCGTTTGATTCTATCTCCCCGGCACTGCCCGCGGACGCCGTTTCGTGCGGCAAGGTTGTGTGAAAACGCCTGCATTGCGGGTGACAGAAACGGGCTCAAGCGGGGATCCAATCCATGAAAATCGTCATGGCCATTATCAAGCCTTTCAGGCTCGACGAGGTGCGCGAGGCATTGACCTCGACCGGGGTGCAAGGACTGACCGTCACCGAGGTCAAAGGCTACGGGCGTCAAAAGGGCCACACGGAAATCTATCGCGGCGCCGAATACGCCGTCAGTTTCCTGCCAAAGCTCAAGATCGAGGTCGCGATACCCTCCGACCAGGTGGACAAAGTCATCGCCGCCATCACCGGCGCGGCCAAGACCGGCCAGATCGGCGATGGAAAAATCTTTGTCTTCGGTCTCGATCACGCCGTGCGCATCCGCACCGGCGAAATCGACGCCGCGGCGCTTTGAACCCGCACCTCAATCGTCTTCGGACAGGAGTTAGACCATGACGGTGAAGATAGCTTACCGCGCGGGGCTGGGACTTGCCGCTCTCGCCGCCGGTGTTGCGATTTCCGACTGCGCGCTCGCGCAAGCGGCAGCGCCAGCGGTGACGCCGGCTGCGGTAACTTTCAACAAGGGCGACAATGCCTGGATGCTGACGGCAACGGTGCTGGTGCTGTTGATGACCAGTCCCGGCCTCGCCTTGTTCTACGGCGGACTGGTGCGCTCGAAAAACATGCTCTCGGTTTTGGCGCATGTCTTCTACACCGTCTGCATCGTCACCCTGATCTGGGTGCTCTACGGCTACAGTCTTACCTTCACCGGCGGCTCGCCGTTCATCGGAAATTTCTCGAAAGCCTTCCTGATGGGCGTCACGCCGGATACGCAGGTTCCGACATTCTCCGCCGGCGTCACCATCAACGAGTACATCTACATCTGTTTCCAGATGACCTTCGCGGCAATCACGCCGGCGCTGATCGTCGGCGCCTTCGCCGAGCGTATAAAATTCTCCGCGGTGGTGTTGTTCATCCCGCTATGGGTGACGTTCGTCTACTTTCCGATCGCGCACATGGTCTGGTATTGGGCCGGGCCGGACGCAATCGCCGCAGCGGTGAAAGCGCTCGCCGCGGCGAAAGATCCCGCCGCCAAGAAGATTGCGCAGGAAGCGCTCGATGCCGTCATGGCCGACGGCGGCAAGGTGTTCCTGTGGGGCGCGATCGATTTTGCCGGCGGCACCGTCGTGCACATCAATGCCGGCATCGCAGGGCTCGTCGGTGCGCTGATGATCGGCAAGCGCACCGGCTACGGCAGGGAACTGATGGCTCCGCATTCGCTGACCATGAGCATGATCGGCGCCGCGCTGCTGTGGGTGGGCTGGTTCGGCTTCAACGCCGGATCGAATCTCGAAGCCAACGGCGGCGCCGCACTCGCCATGATTAATTCCTTCGTCGCCACCGCGGCTGCGGCGATGGCGTGGATGTTCGTCGAATGGGCGATCAAGGGTAAACCGTCGCTGCTCGGCGCATTGTCCGGCTGCATCGCCGGCCTAGTCGCGGTCACGCCAGCCTCCGGCTATTCCGGACCGATGGGCGCGATCGTGCTTGGCCTCGTGGCCGGCGTGATGTGCTTTATCTTCTGCACCACGGTGAAGAACGCGCTCGGCTACGACGACTCGCTCGACGTGTTCGGCGTGCACTGCATCGGCGGCATCATCGGCGCCCTCGGCACCGGCATCCTGGTCAACCCGGCGCTCGGCGGTACGGGCATCTTCGACTACAGCATCGGCAAGATCGCCGATTACAACCTCGTCAGCCAGATGATCGCGCAGAGCAAGGGCGTGCTGATGACGCTGGTGTGGTCCGGCGTCGGCTCGGCCATTCTCTACAAAACGGTCGATCTGATCGTCGGCTTGCGCGTTCCGACCGACAGGGAGCGCGAAGGGCTCGATCTCACCGAACAGGGCGAGCGCGCCTACAACATGTGACGGCCTAACGGCAGGGGCGGAAACCCGGCACTGCCCCTTCCGTCGAGCCCTCGGTCCACCAGGACCGGGGGCTCTCTCTGTTTAATGACCCTTGTCCCTCACATCGTCATTCCGGGACGGCCCAAAGGGCCGGGCCCGGAATCCAAATTCACGATCGGAGATTATGGATACCGGGTTCGCGACCTTCGGCCGCGCCCCGGAATGACCAACAGGATATTGCCCGCCCCGCCGATGGTTAATCGGGTCTTAACCTCGCTCCACCTATGCTGTCGGACCTGACCCTTGCGGCTTCGCGGGGCGGCCCGCCGTCGCGTGTCCGAGTTGCGGTTTGTGATGTCCATGACAAGTGCCGAACGCCAACCCATTGTCAGCCCCGCGCCTGCGGTGGATATGCGCTCGCCGTTCGTGCGGCTGACCGAACTCCTGGGCGACAGCAAACCGGGCAAGCCGGCGATCAATCTTTCGGTCGGCGAACCGCAGCATCCGATGCCGCCGTTCGTCGGGCCGGTGCTGGCGGAAAATCTCGCAGACTTCGGCCGCTATCCGCCCAACAAGGGCAGCGATCAATTCCGCCGCGCCGCCGCCGGCTGGCTCGGCCGGCGCTACAAGCTCAAGCGCCCGGTCGATGCCGACAGCGAAGTGCTGGTGCTCAACGGCACGCGCGAAGGGCTGTTTCTCGCCGCCATCGCGGCCAAGCGCTGGGTCGCCAAGCGCGCGGGCCCGCCGGCAATTCTGATTCCCAATCCATTCTACGCCGCCTATGCCGCGGGAGCCGCCGCCGCCGAATGCGAGACGGTGTATCTGCCGGCGCGCGTGACGAACGGATTTCTGCCCGACCTCGATGCGCTGCCTGACGAACTGCTGGCGCGCACGGTTGCGTTTTATCTCGCCTCGCCGGCAAACCCGCAAGGCGCCGTCGCCGATCACGCCTATCTGGTGCGGCTCGCGGGGCTGGCGCGGCGCTTTGGATTCCTGGTGTTCAACGACGAATGCTATTGCGAAATCTACAGCAAGGAACCCCCGCCCGGCATGCTGGAAGCCGCCGGCCCTGATTTTGCGCATGCCGTGGTGTTTCACTCGCTGTCCAAGCGCTCAAGTCTGCCGGGCCTGCGCGTCGGCTTTGCCGCCGGCGACCGGCGTTTCCTCGGCCAGTATCTTGAGCTGCGCAATGTCGCCGCGCCGCAGGTGCCGTTGCCGGCGCAGGCCGTCGCCGTCGCGGCCTATAACGACGAAAAACACGTCGAAGAAAATCGCCGGCTCTACAACGCCAAGTTCGATCTTGCCGATCAGATCGTCGGCGGACGCTATGGCTACAAGCGTCCTGCCGGCGGATTTTTTCTCTGGCTCGACGTGGCCGCCATGGGCGGCAGCGAGGCCGCCAGCAAGCGGCTGTGGCGCGAGGCCGGCGTACGCGTCGTACCGGGACGCTATCTCGCGCGCCCGCAGGCCGATGGCTCGAATCCCGGCACGGATTATATCCGCGTCGCCATGGTGCAGGACAAAGAGGCTACGGCGGAGGCGTTGCACCGCCTTGTCGCCGTGCTCGGGTGAGCGGAGAAAATATGCCCGCAATCGACCGCAGCCTCGACGCCCTGGCGTTCCTGTCCGAGCATTTCCGCGACATTTTACGCCGCCGTTTGTACGAATTCGCCGGGCTTGTGCTGATTACACTGGCGCTGCTGGCGGCAATCGCGCTCGCCACATGGTCGGTGCAGGACCCTTCGCTCAGTCACGCCACCGGCGCGCCGGTGCGCAATCTGCTCGGCACCACCGGCGCCATTGTCGCCGACCTGATGATGCAGCTGTTCGGGCTTGCGGCTATCGTCTTTTTGCTGCCGGCCGCGATATGCGGCGGCCGGTTGATCGCGCATCGCCCGCTGGGCGAGAAGTGGCGCGCGGCGCTCTGGATCGTCGCGCTGCCGGCGGCGGCCGGTTTTGCCGCGTGTTTGCCGCGCAGCGCCAAGTGGCCATTGCCGGCCGGATTGGGCGGCGTGATCGGCGATGCGGTGTTGCATCTGCCTGCAATGGCGTTCGGCGGAACGCTGGCGGGCGCCAACCGCATCGGCGTCGCCGTCATGTTGGGAATCGCACTGATCGCCATTTTAATATTCGCAATCGGCCTGCGCTGGCCGGATCGCTCCGCCGCGCATGCGCGCAGCGGCCTGCGCGACATCGAAGAGCCTGGCGAGATTGACGGGCACAAAGAAGAGCGTGCATCGGTTTCGCTCGGCTGGATCGTGCATTCACTGCTCAGCATCAAGTCCCGCGTCTTGCGGTTTGTGACCGGCACGCCGCGTCCGCTGCGGCGCGCAGCGTTGCCGGGCTTCACCGGCCAGCGCGTCGAGCCGCGGTTTGACGATATCGGCCGCGCGCCGACGGCTGCCGAAACCGATTTCACGGACGAGCAAGACGAGCCGCAGCGCGCCCCGCGCCGCCGCGCCGCGCGCCGCTCGGGCAGCGGTTACGCTTTGCCGCCACTTACGCTGCTCACCGCGCAGCGCGCGATCGAGCGCACGACATTGCCGGCTTCAGTCATTCAGGCCAACGCCACCGCGCTTGAGAGCGTGCTGTCGGATTTTGGCGTGCGCGGCGAGATCATCAATGCGCGTCCCGGCCCGGTGGTCACGCTGTATGAGCTGGAACCCGCGCCCGGCATCAAGTCCTCGCGCGTGATCGGGCTCGCCGATGACATCGCCCGCTCGATGAGCGCGGTATCGGCGCGCGTCGCGGTCGTCTCCGGCCGCAACGCCATCGGCATCGAACTGCCTAACCCGACGCGCGAGAGAGTTTACCTGCGCGAATTGCTATCGAACGACGATTACAACGAGACCGCCGCCAAGCTGCCGCTCTGCCTCGGCAAGACCATCGGCGGCGAATCCGTGATCGTCGATCTGGCGCGCATGCCGCATCTGCTCATCGCCGGCACCACCGGCTCGGGCAAATCGGTCGCCATCAACACCATGATCCTGTCGCTGGTCTACCGGCTCACGCCCGACCAGTGCCGCCTCATCATGGTCGATCCGAAAATGCTGGAGCTCTCCGTCTATGACGGCATTCCGCATTTGCTCACGCCGGTGGTGACCGATCCGAAGAAGGCAGTCGTCGCGCTCAAATGGGCGGTGCGCGAAATGGAAGAGCGCTACAAGAAAATGTCGAAGCTCGGCGTGCGCAATATCGACGGCTATAACGCGCGGCTGGCCGAAGCCAAGGCAAAAGGCGAGATGCTCTCGCGCACGGTGCACACCGGCTACGACAAGGAATCCGGACAGGCGATCTACGAGAAGGAAGAGCTCGAACTCGAAGCGCTGCCGTATCTCGTCGTGATCGTCGACGAAATGGCCGACCTGATGATGGTCGCCGGCAAAGACATCGAAGGCGCCATCCAGCGGCTGGCGCAAATGGCGCGCGCGGCCGGCATCCACGTCATCCTGGCGACGCAGCGGCCGTCGGTCGACGTCATCACCGGCACCATCAAGGCCAACTTCCCCACCCGCGGTTCCTTCCAGGTCACCTCCAAGATCGACAGCCGCACGATTTTGGGCGAGCAAGGCGCCGAGCAGCTGCTCGGCCAGGGCGACATGCTGTACATGGCGGGCGGCGGGCGCATCAGCCGCGTGCACGGGCCATTCGTTTCGGACGACGAAGTCGAAAAGGTGGTGCGCCATCTCAAGTCGCAGGGCGCGCCGGAATACCTCGAAGAAGTCACGGCCAGTATCGAAGAGGACGAGGATTCGCCGCTGTTCGACCAGACCGCCATGGGCGGCGAAGGCGATCTGTTCAGCCAGGCGGTGGCGATCGTCACGCGCGACCGCAAGGCTTCCACCAGCTATATCCAGCGCCGACTGCAAATCGGCTACAACCGGGCGGCGACTCTGATGGAACGGATGGAGCAGGAAGGCATCGTCGGCCAGCCCAACCATGCCGGAAAACGCGAAATCCTGGTGGGCGAGGAGCCCCATGATCGTTATTGAGATTTGCGCTATTGAGAATCGCAAGCTTCGCGATTAACCCGTGCCGCAGGCGTTTGGGCCGTGAAATCGCCACAGCCTGCCGTTAGAGCATGATCCCGAAAAGTGGGAACCGGTTTTCGGAAAAGATCATGCTCAAACAAAAGGCTAGAGCCGGGCTCCGATTCAGTCGGAGCCGATCAGACTCTAGCAGGGAAGGACATTAGGCCGATGAGCCGCAGGGCCATTCTGGGCGCATTGTTCCTGAGTTTAACGGCCGTTCCCGCCGCGGCGCAGTCTGCCCCGCCGCCGGCGCGGGCCGCGCCGAAGCAAACCGCGCCGGCCACCGCGGCCCCGCCGGTCGCCAATAACCCCTTTGCCGCGCTGTTTGGAAAAATGGGCGCGACCACGACGGTGACGCCGGAGCAGCGCGCGGTCATCGACCGGGTCAGCAATTATCTCTCCGGCGTGCAAATCCTCACCGGCGATTTCGTGCAGGTCGGTCCGGACGGCGGCCGCACCCAGGGCCAGTTCTACATCCAGAAACCCGGCAAGGTTCGTTTCGAATACGATCCGCCGAGCCCGATCGAGCTGGTCGCCGATGGGCAATCGGTCGTCGTGCGCGACCGCCGGCTGGCCACGCAAGATCTTTATCCGCTGTCGCAAACGCCGTTGCGCTTCCTGCTTTCCGACCGCGTCAATCTGCTCAAGGACACAAACCTGATCGCGGTCTATGCCGACGATGTGTTCATCACCACGGTGATCGAGGAAAAAAACGCCATCGTCGGCACCAGCCGGCTGATGATCATGTTCAGCGCCCAGGACATGCAGCTCAAGCAGTGGACGGTGACCGATCCGCAGGGCTACGACACCACCATCGCGGTCTATAACCTCAACACCACCCGGCGGCCGGACCCCAACATGTTCAAGATCGACTACACGCGGAATACGCAGTAGCCATCAACCCGCCATCATCCCCGGGCTTGGCCCGGGGATGACAGAAAGCAATGCAACTCAAAATCACCACCTGGAACATCAATTCGGTGCGGCTGCGCATCGATCTGGTCGCCAAATTCATCAAGTCTTCGCGCCCCGACGTGCTCTGCCTGCAAGAAACCAAATGTCCGGACGACAAATTTCCGCTCAAGCGCTTCCAGCGGCTCGGCTACCAGCACGTCGCGCTCAACGGCCAGAAGGGTTATCACGGCGTGGTCGTGCTCTCGCGGCTGCCGTTCGAGCGCTTCGATATCCAGAGCTTCTGCGGCAAGACCGACTGCCGCCACATCTCCGCGGTGCTCGGCGAACGCGCCGGCCTGCGCGACCCGATCACCGTGCATAATTTCTACGTGCCGGCGGGCGGCGACATTCCCGATCCTAAAGCAAATCCGAAATTCGCCCACAAGCTCGCTTTCCTCGACGAGATGCGCGAGCGCGCTGGGCTGCGGCCGGGCGCTGCATCGCGCGCGGTGCTGGTCGGCGATCTCAACGTGGCGCCGCTCGAACATGATGTGTGGTCGCATAAGCAGATGATCCGCGTCGTTTCGCACACCCCGGTCGAATGCGAGAAGCTCGCGCTCGCGCGCAACGCCGGCAACTGGATCGACAGCATGCGCGTGCTCACGCCCGAGCCGGAAAAGCTCTACACTTGGTGGAGCTATCGCGCGGCGGATTGGAAGGCCGCCGACCGCGGCCGCCGGCTCGACCATATCTGGACCTCGCCGGCGCTGGCCGACCGCGTCTCGAAAATAAAAATCGCCAAGGATTACCGCGGCGCCGCGCGGCCGTCGGATCATGTGCCGGTGACCGCGACGATTGAAATCTAGCGCCGCCTGCCTGCGGGGCCGCCCGGCCGCGATGCTGGAGCATTGCGCGCGCCGAGAACTTTCCGCACATTGCCCAACTCGCGCGTCCACTGATCCACCCGCATGACCAGATTGTCGCGCAGCTTGCGCGCGGCGGCCGGATGACCTTCCAGCGTCTTGAGAAAAAGACTGCGGGAAATGCGGATCACGGTCGAGGGCTCAAGCGCGGTGGCGGTCGCCGGCCGCACGGTATCGGTGAGCAGCGCGAGCTCGCCGAGCAGCGTGCCCGGACCGGCGCTGATGTCGTCGATGCCTTCGATCGGCGCGCCCGGCTGCAACAAAAACGATCCATCCTGCACGATGAATCCGCCATCGGCCGGATCGCCCGCGTAGAACAGCACCGCGCCGCTCTGCAGATACTGGCTCTCCGCGCCGATCGCCAGAATGCGCAAGGCCTGGCGGTCGAGCATCGCGAACGCCGGCACCTTCTCAAAATATTTTATGTCGTCTTCGATGCCCATGTGCGCATTCACGGCACGAGCTTGTAGCCGCCGGCCTCGGTCACCAGGATCGCCGGCGACGCGGCATCTTTTTCCACCTTCTGGCGCAGCCGGTAGATGTGCGTTTCCAGCGTATGCGTGGTGACCCCGGAATTATAGCCCCAGACTTCCTGCAACAAGGTTTCGCGCGACACCGGCTTCTGCCCGGCGCGGTAAAGATAGCGCAGGATCGCGGTTTCCTTTTCGGTCAGGCGTATTTTGCTGCCCTTCGGATTGAGCAGCAGCTTCGAACTCGGCCGGAACGAATACGGCCCGATGGTGAACACCGCGTCCTCGCTCGCCTCGTGCTGGCGAAGCTGCGCGCGGATGCGCGCCAGCAGCACGGCGAAGCGGAACGGCTTGATGACGTAGTCGTTGGCGCCGGATTCCAGCCCGAGGATGGTGTCGCTGTCGGTGTCGTGGCCGGTCAGCATGATGATCGGCGACTTGAAGCCGTTCTTGCGCAGGATGCGCACCGCCTCGCGGCCGTCGACGTCGGGCAGGCCGACATCCATGATGACGAGATCGATCTGGCCGGCCTTGGCCGCCTGCACGCCCTTGGTGCCGGTGTCGACCGCGATGGCGTCGAATTCCTCGTGCAGCGCCAGCTGCTCCACCAGCGCCTCGCGCAGCTCGGTGTCGTCGTCGACAATCAGTATCGTGCGCGCATTGGCCATCGATTTCGGCTCGCTATAAGGCCCCAAAGGGCCGATTCCGCCGGCAGTCGCGCAGTAGAACATTCGGGGATAAAAGAGCAAGCGGCACAGAATAGTTAGACCCGCTCGGCCCTCGCAAGGTAGACCCAGGCGATGCGCGGAAATTCCCTCGCGATGCTGTATGTGCGCCGCAAGCCGGGCGTCCCGGCCCAGGGCTGGCTGATGGCCGGAGCGATGGCCATTCCGGTGGCGCTCGGACGCGCCGGCATCAAGGCCAACAAGCGGGAGGGCGATGGCGCAACCCCGCGCGGGCAATTCCGCTTGCTGCGGCTTTGGTGGCGCGCGGACCGCCACCCGCGGCCGCGGACATTGCTGCCGGTGCGCCGCATCGGGCCGCGTGACGGCTGGTGCGAAGATCCCGCCGACCGCCATTACAACCGCCCGGTGCAGGTGCCGGAGCAAAGCAAGGCCGACCGTCTGGCGCGCAAAGACCCGCTCTACGATTTCATCATCGAGCTTGACCACAACACCCGCCCGCGCGTCGCCGGCCGCGGCAGCGCGGTGTTCATCCACATCGCGCGCTCCGGTTTCGCGCCGACCGCCGGCTGCGTGGCGCTGCACGCAAAGACATTGCAGCGCCTGCTCGCGCGCATCGGACCGGACACAAAAATCGCAATTGAATAAGCGCAATAACACGCGCAGGCGATCGATTAAGATTAACGAATTAATACATATTCCGCGTTGGCCGAATTAACAGAACTCAAACATCGCCGCTCTATTTTCTGCGGTTTGGCGGAAGCACCGCAGCGTGGCGGATTCCTACGAGGGGCGAGTAATGAATTCAGGGCAAATCGACGGCCAAGGCATTGCCGCGCGCCCGGTTGCGCAAGCCGCTGCACCCATTCCGGCGGCCGCGCCGCGCGGGTCGCTGGGACGCGTCATCGCCGTCGGCGGCGCGCAAGCAAGCGTGGGTCTCGAAGCGACAATCCGCAACCTGCCCGACAACGCGCAGCCCAAGGTCGGAAAGTTTCTTGGCATCATCAGCGGCAAAGCCATCATCATCGGGGTCATTACCGAAATCGTCGAGCAGCCCTCGGCCTCCGGCAGCCGCGAGCAGAACCATCACAGCGTCGCGCGCATGGACATGGTCGGCGAGATCAAGGCGGACGAGCGCGGCGCAGCGCGCTTTTTGCGCGGAGTCACCGAATACCCCTCCATCGGCGACGCCACCGCATTGCTCACCGAACGCGAATTGCGGCTGGTCTACGGCGGAGGAAGTTCCGACACCGCGCATATCGGTAGCTTGCAGCAGGACCACTCGATTGCCGTTCACATCAATATCGACGACCTGCTGAGCAAGCACTTCGCGATCTTGGGCACCACCGGCGTCGGCAAGTCGAGCGGCGTGGCCATCGTCCTGCAGGAAATTCTCAAGGCGCGGCCGACAATGCGCATCTTCCTGGTCGATCCGCACAATGAATATGGCCGATGCTTCGGCGAACAAGCGCAAGTTCTCACGCCGCGCAATCTGCGGCTGCCGTTCTGGCTGTTCAATTTCGAAGAGACAATCGACGCGTTTTTCGGCGGCCGCCCGGGCATCGACGACGAAGTGGAAATTTTGTCCGAAGTCATTCCGCTGGCAAAGAGCGCCTATAGGCAATATCGGGCCGGCGCCGACCGTGCCATCGCCAAGAAAAAGGAGACGCGCAGCGTCGGCTATACCGCCGACACGCCGGTGCCCTATCGCATCGAAGACCTGATCAATCTGCTCGACGAGCGCATGGGCAAGCTGGAAAACCGCACCTCGCGCACGACCTATCACCGGCTGATCGGCCGCATCCAGACATTCCGCAATCATCCGCGCTACGCCTTCATGTTCGAGAACGCCAATATCGGCGGCGACACGATGGGCGAAGTGCTGTCGCATCTGTTCCGCCTGCCGCCGAACGGCAAGCCGATGACGATCATGCAAATGGCGGGGTTTCCCGCCGAGGTGGTCGACGCGGTGGTCTCCGTGCTCTGCCGCATGGCCTTCGATTTCGGCCTGTGGAGCGACGGCGTCGCTCCGCTGCTGTTCGTCTGCGAGGAAGCACACCGCTACGCGCCGGCGAATTCGAAGATCGGCTTCGGCCCCACCCGCCGCGCGCTCTCGCGCATCGCCAAGGAAGGCCGTAAATACGGCGTCTTCCTCGGGCTGGTGACGCAGCGCCCGGCGGAAATCGATCCCACCATCATTTCCCAATGCAGCACCTTGTTCGCGATGCGCATGTCGAACGACCGCGACCAGGCGCTGATTCGCTCGGCGGTGTCGGACGCGGCAGCAAGCCTGCTGACGTTCATTCCCTCGCTTGGCACGCGCGAGGTGTTCGCCTTCGGATCGGCGGTGGCCGTTCCCACGCGTCTCACGTTCAAGGAATTGCCGGCGACGCTGCGCCCGAGCAGCGAATCGGCGGGCAATACGCGCTCGGATTGCCAGAGCACCGTCGACAAGGACATGCTGGAAACGGTGATCGAGCGCTGGCGCTCCTCGACCATGAGCCACAAGATGGCGTTCGACGACGAATTCGACGCGCCGTTGCCGGTGCGGGACGAAGTGCCGTTGCAACCGGCGCCCGCGCCGAGAGCGGCGCCCATGCCCGGACCAATGGCCGCGCCCGCGCCAAGTCCGCAACGGGTTGCGCCGACGCTGCGCAAACCAATCGACGCCGCCGGTTTCGGCGCCCCGCAACAGCCCTCGCGTTTCCGGTAAGTTGAAAAGAGTCATTCCGGGGGCCGAGCAAAGCGAGGCCACCCGGAATGACGAGAAACTATTTTCGTGCAACCACATCGATGAGCGCGGACATGCCGGCATGTCCCGCGCCTTCCTCGATGGCGCTGTCGTGCTCGGCGATTTCCACCGATGAAAAATCCGCGAAGGATTTTTCCAGCAATTCGCGGGTGTAGAGCCGCTCGATCTCCGACGGTCCGCCGGTTTTGTATTCGAGCTGCTTGGGGCTATAGCCTTGCAGCAGCAGCAATCCGCCCGGCTTGAGCGCCTTTTTAATGCCGGCGAATATCTTCGACCGCAGCACGGCGTCGGCGAATTGAATGAAAATCGCCGCCACCACGTCGAATTCGTTTACCGGCCAATCCCACCGGCTTAGGTCAGCGCGCTCGACGCGGAGGCGCACCCCGCGCTTGCCCGCCAAGGCACGCGCCTTGTCCTGCGCCACGGTCGAGAAATCGAGCGAGAGCACATCGAGGCCTTGCTCTGCCAGCCACACGCCGTTGCGGCCCTCGCCGTCCGCCAGCGCCAAGGCTTTTTGTCCCGGTCGCAGACGATGCGCCTGGCTTTTGAGAAATGCATTCGGCGCTGTGCCGAAAAGATAGCCGGGCGCGGCGAAACGGGTCTGCCAGCGGTCGAAGTCGGTGTTGCTGTTGGTCATGACTGTTGCATCCTCTCCGCCGCACACTCAGCGCCATGCCCGTGCTTGACCCGTTCATCCATGATGAACTGCGATCCGGGAATTCATACGTAAGGCCGCTAAATATCAAGCGGCATCATGGATTGCCGGGTCAGGCCCGGCAATGACAGAAAGCTAGTGCCTCTCCCCAAAAATCGCGCTGCCAACACGCACATGGGTGGCGCCGAGCGCAATGGCTGTGGCGAAATCCGTGCTCATTCCCATCGACAAAAGCTTAAGGCCGTTGCGCGCCGCGATCTTGGCGGTGAGGGCAAAATGCGGACCCGGCGCTTCCTCCAGCGGCGGAATGCACATCAGGCCGGAAATCTCCAGGCCGTGGGTCTCGCGGCAGCGCTTGAGAAAATCGCCGGTGTCCTGCGGCAACACGCCGGCTTTCTGCGGCTCGGCGCCGGTATTGATTTCGACGAACAGCAGCGGGCGGCGGTTTTGCGCCGCGATCTCTTTGCTTAAAGCCGCGCACAGACTCGGGCGATCCACCGAATGGATGGCGTCGAACAACGCCACTGCCTCTTTCGCCTTGTTGGATTGCAGCGGTCCGATGAGATGCAGTTCGAGGCCGGGATGTTTCGCGAGCAGCGGCGGCCATTTGGCCTTGGCCTCCTGCACGCGGTTTTCGCCGAACACCCGCTGGCCGGCCGCGATCGCCGGTTCGATGGCGTCGGCGCCGAAGGTCTTCGACACCGCGATCAGCGTCACTGAATCCGGCGCGCGGCCGGCATCGCGGCAGGCGCGGGCGATCTCATGCTTGACCGCCGCAAGCGCGGCAGCGACTTCAAGCGGCGAATTGGCGGCGCCTGTCATGGTGAATACATCCTTAATATCGGCGATTCCCTAAAGTTTTAACGACACCCCATCACGCATCTTAAGCCGGGACCGCTAAACCAAGCGCGGGGACTGACATCTATCATGACGAACGAGAAACGGCAGACAGGTTCTCGCATGGTATGGCGCAAGCGCACGCTCAGCATTCGGGCGCGCTTGATGGTCCTTGCCGTTATCGCCATCGTACCCTTGCTCGTTGACCGCGTTCACGAAGTCGAACTCGATCGCGGCGAGCGCATTGGCGCTGCTTACAAGCAAGCGCTCGGTTCGGCGAGGCAGGCGATAGCCGCGCAAAACGAGGTGGTTGTAGGGGCGCGCGCCCTCCTGCATGCCGTCGCAAGCGCGCGCGCGACGTTCGCCGCCTCGAATGAATCCTGCAACCAGTTTCTGGCAAATACCGCCGGACCGGTGCCCTGGATCAAGGCCCTCTCGGTGGCCAACGTTCAAGGAATAATCGTCTGTTCGAGTTACCCGGAAGCGATCGGTCTGGATGTTTCCGATCGTCCGCATTTTATCGGAGCGGTCGATTCCGGAGATTTTGTGCTCAGCGATTTCTTCTACGGCACACGCGTCAATGCCCCGATCCTGATTGCAGCACTCGCCCAGCGCGGCCCGAATGGCGGAGCCGCCGCCGTCGTACTGGGCAGCCTGGATCTGAACTGGTTCAGCCGGGCCGCAACGACCCTCGAATTGCCGTTCAGTTCGGTCATGCTGATGATCGATGGCGAAGGCAGCGTGATCGCGCATCACCCAAATTCCGACGATTGGGTCGGCCGGAAATTCAAGGACCACCCGCTTGTCCGCGAATTCTTGGCCCGCCCGGATGGCGTCGTTACCGAAACATCGCTCGATGGCGTTCGGCGCATCTTCGGTTTCGCTCAACTCCCCGGCACGCGAGCGCGGTTGGCGGTCGGGTTCGACGAGAGTGAGGTGCTGGCCCGTGTGAATCGCGCGATGTGGACCGACTTTGCAAAACTCGCTTTTATCGCCGGTCTCGTGCTCATCGGCATCTGGTTTGGCGGCGAGCGATTGCTGGTGAAACCGATCCGCGCGCTCGCCGCCACCGCGAGCCGCATCGGCCGCGGCGAGGTCAAAACCCATGCCGTGGACATGCCTTGGGTGGCTGAATTTATCCCGCTTGCGGTTGCATTGGATGACATGAGCGCGCAGCTCGTCGCGCGCGAGCAAGAGCTGCGCGACAGCAACAGCCAACTGCGCGAGCTTGCGAACATCGATGCGCTGACAGGACTGGCGAACCGCCGTACCTTCAATACGCAACTCGCGGCCGAATGGAAAATGGCCGCCAAACTTCAACAGCCGCTTGCCGTTCTGATGATCGATGTCGATCATTTCAAACTCTTCAACGACCATTACGGCCATGTTCAGGGCGATGCCTGCCTGCGCAAGGTTGCCGGAGTTCTCAAGGCAGCGACCCGGACGGCCCCCGCCCCCACCGCGCAGGTGCCCACGGCACACATGCCCCCGTCATACAGGGGAATTGCCGCAGACAGCCGCAAATCCGATTTCGCCGCCCGCTATGGCGGCGAGGAATTCGCCGTTGTGCTGCAAGGAGCCGGCCTGGAGGCAGCCCAGCGCGTCGCCGAACGTCTGCGGCGAGGCGTCGAGGAACTGCTGATGGCCCATGCCGGCGCTTCCTGGGGCTTCGTCTCGATCAGCGTCGGCGTGGCCTGCGTGGTGCCGACCGCGCAGGACGACCCGCAATTGCTGACCGAGATCGCCGATGCCGCGCTCTACCAAGCCAAGCAGCGCGGCCGGAACACTGTGGCCGCGCAATCGGCGATGACGCTGTCGCAAGCATCCTGACAGGGTACAGGTTGCAGGCTTGCAGGCCGCCCGTTGACCCTTAAACCCCTTTCATGTCTGGTCCGCCGGCCCTAAAACAGCCGGAAATGACCGCCGATTCGAGCAAAAACGAGCGCTACAACGCCCACGACGCCGAGCCGCGCTGGCAGAAGCTGTGGGACGAGCGCGGCATCTTCGCAACCAAAAACGACGACCCCAGGCCAAAATACTACGTGCTGGAGATGTTCCCCTATCCGTCCGGGCGCATCCACATGGGGCACGTGCGCAACTACACCATGGGCGACGTGGTCGCGCGCTTCAAACGCGCCATGGGGCACAAGGTGCTGCATCCGATGGGCTGGGACGCCTTCGGCATGCCGGCGGAAAACGCGGCCATCGACCGCAAGGTGCATCCGAAAAAATGGACCTATGACAACATCGCGGCGATGAAGAAACAGCTCCAATCCATGGGGCTGTCGCTCGACTGGAGCCGCGAGATCGCGACCTGCGATCCGGCCTACTACAAGCATCAGCAGAAAATGTTTCTCGACTTTCTTAAAGCAGGACTGGTCGAGCGCAAGCAATCGAAAGTGAACTGGGACCCGGTCGACCACACCGTGCTCGCCAACGAACAAGTGATCGAAGGCCGCGGCTGGCGCTCGGGCGCCGCGGTCGAGCAGCGCGAGCTGACGCAATGGTTTTTCAAGATCAGCAATTATTCGCAAGACCTGCTCAATGCGCTCGACAAGCTCGACCGCTGGCCGGAAAAAGTGCGGCTGATGCAGCGCAACTGGATCGGCCGCTCGGAAGGCCTGCTGCTGCGCTTCGCGCTCGATGCGAAAACTTCGCCCGGTAGCGAGAGCGAACTGGATATCTTCACCACCCGTCACGACACCTTGTTCGGCGCGAAATTCGTGGGCGTAGCGCCCGATCATCCGCTGGCAACGGCGGCGGCGGCAAAAAATCCCAAGCTCGCGGCCTTCATCGCCGAATGCAAAAAGATCGGCACCGCGCAGGAAGCCATCGAGAAAGCCGAGAAGCTCGGCTTCGACACCGGCATCAAGGCCATCCATCCGTTCGATCCGGCGTGGAAGCTGCCGGTCTATGTCGCCAATTTCATTTTGATGGATTACGGCACCGGCGCGATTTTCGGCTGTCCCGCGCACGACCAGCGCGACCTCGACTTCGTCAACAAATACGGTCTCGGCGCCACGCCCGTGGTTTGCCCGGAGGGCCAGGACCCGGCGACTTTCGTCATCACCACCACCGCCTATGACGGCGACGGGCGGATGATCAATTCGCGGTTCCTCGATGGCATGACCATCGAACAGGCAAAGGAAGAGGTGGCGAAGCGGCTGGAAACCACTTTCTTACCTCCCCCTGAAAGGGGGAGGTCGGCGAGCGAAGCGAGCCGGGTGGGGGTCAGCGACTCGATGAGACCCCCACCCCGACCCTCCCCCTTTCAGGGGGAGGGAGCGGAGAGGCCGGCGCAAGCGACGAAAGAGAACCGCCCCGTCGCTCAGCGCCAGGTGAACTACCGCCTGCGCGACTGGGGCATCTCGCGGCAGCGCTACTGGGGCTGTCCGATCCCGATCGTCCACTGCGAAAAGTGCGGCGTGATGCCGGTGCCGGAAAAGGATTTGCCGGTCACGCTTCCCGAAGATGTCACCTTCGACAAGCCGGGCAATCCGCTCGACCGCCACCCGACCTGGAAAAACGTCAAGTGTCCGAGGTGCGACGGCCCCGCGCGGCGCGAGACCGACACGATGGATACCTTCGTGGACTCCTCGTGGTATTTCGCGCGCTTCACCGATCCCTGGATCGCAACCGCGCCGACCGACCGTAAAATGATCGATGCGTGGCTGCCGGTCGATCAATACATCGGCGGCATCGAGCACGCGATTTTGCATCTGCTCTACTCGCGCTTCTTCACCCGCGCGATGAAAGCGACCGGACATGCCGGCATCGACGAACCATTCGCCGGTCTGTTCACGCAAGGCATGGTGGTGCACGAGACCTATCGCAAGGCGGACGGCGAATGGGTGGTGCCGGCCGAGGTGAAAGTTGAGGGTACGGAAGACAACCGCCGCGCCAGCTTGATCGCCACCGGCGAGAAAATCGAAATCGGCGGCATCGAGAAGATGTCGAAGTCGAGGAAGAACACTGTCGATCCCGACGACATCATCGCCAGCTACGGCGCCGACACCGCGCGCTGGTTCATGCTTTCGGATTCGCCGCCCGACCGCGATGTCAACTGGACCGAACAAGGCGTGCAGGGCGCCTGGCGCTTCACCCAGCGGCTCTGGCGGCTTGCGGGCGAAGCCGCGGAGATCGGCAAATCGGCGCCGGTAACGCGGCCGGCCGCGTTCGGCGAACCGGCGCTCGCGGTTCGCAAGGCCGCCCACGGTGCACTCGCCAAAGTGTCGGACGCCATCGAGAAGCTGCACTTCAACGTCTGCGTCGCGCATATTTATGAGTTCGCCAACGCGCTCGGCGACGCCATCGGCGACATCGAATCGGAAAAGCTGCCGCCCGATCTGGCCTGGGCGATGCGCGAAGCCGCCGACATCCTGGTCCGGCTGTTCCACCCGATGATGCCGCATCTGGCCGAGGAGTGCTGGGCGGCGCTTGGCCACACAACGCTGGTGGCGACCGAGGCCTGGCCTCAGATCGAGCCTGAATTACTGATTGAAAGCACCATAACCCTGCCGGTACAGATCAACGGCAAGAAGCGCGCCGACGTGACCGTCGCCCGGGACGCTGGAAAAGCCGACATTGAGACTGCCGTTTTGGCCCTCGATGCGGTAAAACAAGCGCTCGGCGGTAAGCGTCCCAAAAAGGTCATCGTCGTCCCGCAAAGGATCGTCAATGTGGTGGCCTAGCAAACGCGCACGGGCGCTCACCCGCCTCGCCCTCGCCCTTGCGGTCGCGGCACTTGCCGGCGGCTGCTTCCAGCCGCTTTACGGCGAACGTTCGACCACCGGCGGACCGGGAATGCGCGATGCCCTCAGCGGCATCCAGGTGGTGCCGATCGATGTCGCCAATGCGCCGAACGGCAGCCCGCTCGCGCGCGTCGGCGTCGAAGTCCGCAACGGTTTGATCTTCGATCTGACCGGCGGCGGTGCGGCGACTTCGCCAACGCACAAGTTGAATATCAGCCTGGGTTCGACCACATTGTCGGTGATCGTGGACATCCACACCTCGCGGCCGGATATCCAGAACTACGGCATCGATGCGAGCTACTCGCTGGTCGAGTTGGCGACGGGGAAGACCGTGATGAAAGGCCAGACCTTTTCGCGCGTCTCCTACGACATTCCCGGCCAGCAGCAGCGCTTTGCCCGTGCGCGCGGATTGCGCGACGCCGAGAACCGCGCCGCCAAGGTAATCTCCGATCAGATCAGGTCGCGCCTGGCGTCTTATTTCGTCGCCGGGTCGTAACGTTGTTTCCCTCTCCCACAAGGGGAGAGGGAAGAAGGACATATGACCGCCCTCAAAGGCGCCGACATCGAAAAATTTATCGCGCGGCCCGATCCGGCGCGGCCGGTCGTGCTGGTGTACGGCCCCGATGCCGGGCTGGTGCGCGAGCGCGTGACGGCGCTGGTGAATGCTTCGGTCGACGATCCCGCCGACCCGTTTGCGCTCGCGCGCATCGAGGACGCCGATCTCGCCGGCAATCCCGCGCGCATCGTCGAGGAGGCCAACACGATTCCGTTGTTCGGCGGCCGCCGCGCGGTCTGGGTCAAGGCCGGCGCGCGCAATATAGCCTCCGCCGTGGAAACTCTGGTCGCCTCGCCTTCCCCCGACTGCCGCGTGATCATCGAGGCCGGCGACCTCAAGCGCAGCGCGCCGCTGCGCGCGATTTGCGAAAAGGCGAAATCCGCCGCGGTCATCGCCTGCTATGCGGACAGCGAGCGCGACCTTGCGCGCATCATCGACGAGGAAATGCGCGAGGCCAAACTGACGCTGGCGCCCGATGCGCGCAGCGCGCTGCTGGCGCTGATCGGCGGCGACCGCCTCGCCTCGCGCAACGAAATCCGCAAGCTCGCGCTTTACACGCAAGGCAAAACCCGCGTCGAGCTCGACGACGTGCTTGCGGTGGTGGCGGATGCGTCCGAGCTTGTGCTCAACGGCGTGCTCGATGCCGCCTTTGCCGGAAAAACGGCCGAAGTCGAAAACCAGTTCGGCAAGGCGCGCGCCGGCGGCTCAAGCCCAGGCGCTATCGTCTCGGCGGCGCTGCGCCAGGTCGCGCAACTGCACAAAATGCGAATGGCGGTGGACGAGGGCGAGGGCGCCGAATCCGCGATCGACAGCGTGCCGCCGCCGATTCATTTTCGCCGCAAGCCGCTGGTGGAGGCCGCGCTGCGAAGCTGGACATCGTCGCGGCTGCTGCGCGCGATGGAGCAGCTCGCCGACGCCTCGCTGGAAACACGCCGCCAGCCGGGGCTGGCCGAGGCCATCGCGCAACGCACGTTGTTGTCGCTGGCGGTGAATGCGCGGCGGCGCGAAGCTTAGAATATAACCGGACGAAGTGGACGTTCTCCGCTGTCATGGCCGGGCTTGTCCCGGCCATCCACGTTTTTGATCATTCTTGGCTTGGAAGACGTGGATGCCCGCGACAAGCGCGGGCATGACGATTCCACTTGCCGTTCAGCGCTTTTCCAGTCGCCGCAAAACTTCGTCCAGCTGTTCGAGATCGCTGTAGCGGATGCGCAGTACGCCGCCGCCCTTGCCGCGATGATCGACGCTGACGATCAGGCCCAGCGTGTCCGACAGCCGCTTTTCCAGCCCGCGCGTGTCGGCGTCCTTGCCGGTAAATTGCCCCTTGGCTTGCTTGGCCTCGGTCTTCCCGCTCTTGCGCGCGATCGCTTCCACCTGCCGCACGTTCAATCCGCGCTCGACGATCTCCGCCGCCAGCTGTTCGGCATTGGGCTGGCCGATCAGCGTGCGTGCATGGCCGGCGCTCAATTTTCCGGAGCGGATAAACGCCTTCACCGGCTCGGACAATTTCAGCAGGCGCAGCGTGTTCGCCACATGGCTGCGGCTCTTGCCGACGATTTTTGCAACGTCGTCCTGGCTGTGGCTGAATTCCTCGATCAGCGCCTGATAGCCCATCGCCTCTTCCACCGCGTTGAGATCGGCGCGCTGCACGTTTTCGATGATGGCGAATTCGAGCGCCTGCGCATCGCTGGCTTCGATCGTCACCACCGGCACGTCGTGCAGCCCGGCGCGCTGCGCCGCGCGCCAGCGCCGCTCGCCGGCAACGATCTCGAAGGAATCGCTTTTGCCCGCCACCGCGCGCACGACGATCGGCTGGATGATTCCGCGCTGGCGGATCGAGGCCGCCAGCTCGTCAAGCTCGGCATCGGCAAATGTGCGGCGCGGATTGCGCGGATTGGCGCGCAGGAATTCGATCGGCACGCGGCGCTGGCCGCGCGTGCGCTCGGTCGATGCCGACTCTTCGCCAACGTCGCCCATCAGCGCCGCCAGCCCGCGTCCAAGTCGCGAATGATCCGCCATCGCCGCCGCTCCGGAACTTCTCGCCACTGTTACCTCGTTCATTCGTTGCGGTTGGAAATGCTACGCCGTCTGCTTCAACCGGCTTTCAATTCCCGCTCGCGTTGAATGATCTCGGTGGCAAGACGCAAGTAAGCTTCGCTGCCGACGCATTTGAGATCGTAGACCAGAACCGGCTTGCCGTAGGACGGCGCTTCCGAGACGCGCACGTTGCGCGGGATCACCGTCTCGTAAACTTTGCGGCCCATGAACTGGCGCACGTCGGCGACAACCTGATTGGCGAGATTGTTGCGCGCATCGAACATGGTGAGCACGATGCCGTGGATGGTGAGTTGCGGATTGAGTGTCGTGCGCACGCTCTCCACGGTCTTGAGCAATTGCGACAGACCTTCGAGCGCAAAGAACTCGCATTGCAACGGCACCAGGATCGCGTTGGCGGCGGCCATCGCGTTGACGGTGAGCAGATTGAGCGACGGCGGACAATCGACCAGCACGTAAGTGAAATCCACGTGGCCGGGCTTGCCGTCGTTGAGTGGACCGATGGCGCTGCGCAGCCGAAACGCGCGGTCGCGCGCCTGGCCGATTTCGGTTTCCAGACCGGAGAGGTCGAGCGTCGAGGACGCGATGTAAAGCTGCGGCACTGCGGTCGCGAGCACGGCGTCGCGCATGGGCGCGCCGCCCGCGAGCACGTCATAGGTTGAGGTGCTACGGCTGCGCCGGTCGATGCCGAGGCCGGTCGAGGCGTTGCCCTGCGGATCGAGATCGACGATCAGCACGGTCTCGCCGATGGCGGCGAGCGCAGTGCCAAGATTGATCGCGGTCGTGGTCTTGCAGACGCCGCCCTTCTGGTTGGCGATGGCTAGCACCCGCGGTGGGGTGCCAGGCGCGGGCTTCGACGCCGCGGGCGTGAATGGGATGACCTGGGGTTCGTCGGGGCTGTCGGTCATGGGGTGTCCAGTTCTGTCCAATGCTCAGGTTTCGCAGCCGGCGCGTTGCTGCTTACGCACGCCCTTACGCGGTTCGAGGTGCCGCACAACAACGATCCGCCCGTCGGGATGGGTGCGACTTTGCACCAGATCGGCCTCGATGTTCCAATATTTAGATGCCTCGGTCAATTCAGCCTCTACATCTCGCCCCTTATGGAACAATCCTAGGGTCTTCGGACCCATGAGCGGATAAGCCTGATCCAACACGGTTTTCAGCGGCGCCAGCGCCCGCGCGGTGACGACGTCCACGCGCTTCCCCAAGCTGTCCCCAATATTCTCGATCCGCATATGGTGCACTTTGGCCGGCAAGCCAATCGCCGCCGCCGCGTCGCGCAGGAAGGCGGCTTTTTTTCCCGTGCTCTCGATCAGATGAATTTCGGAATTGGGCCGATCAGCCAGGGAACATGCCAGGGCAAAGCCCGGAAATCCGCCGCCCGATCCCAGATCAACCCAGACCAACGCATGAGGGGCGAGGTCGAGCAGCTGCAAACTGTCGGCGATATGGCGCGTCCACAACGTCGAAATGGTGGAATTCGCGATCAGGTTGATGGTTTTTTGCCGCTCCAGCAGCAATGCGACGAATTTTTCCAGCCGCACCTGTGTTTCACGTGAAACCGGGGTGAGCAAAAATGCGTTGCGGCGATCGGATTCAAGATCCGCCACCGCTGCGCGCTCGGCGCTCACGCAATTCCCGCGGCGGATTTTTTCACGCGGCCTTTGCGGCGGACATGCGCAACCAGAAGCGTGAGCGCGGCCGGCGTGATGCCGTCGATGCGTCCGGCCTGGCCGATGGTGCGCGGGCGCACGGCTTGCAGTTTTTGTTTGGCTTCGTTGGAAAGGCCGGACAGCGAAGCGTAGTCGAACTCTTCCGGCAATTCGAAATTCTCGTCGCGCCGATATGCCGCTACGTCCGCGGCCTGGCGCGAGAGATAAACGTCGTACTTGGCGTCAATCTCCAGCTGCTCGGAAATCTTCGGCGCCAGCGCGCCGAATTGCGGCCAGATTTTTTCCAGCACAACCACATCGATATTCGGATAAGCCAAAAGCTCAAACGCAGTGCGGCGCTGGCCGTCTTTGTTCAGCATCAATCCATACGCCGCCGCTTGTTTCGGTGTCAGCGAAACCGAGCGCGCGAAATTGCGTGCTTCATTGAGCGCTTGCGATTTTTCCACGTGAATGCGGCTGCGCGTTGCGCCGACGCATCCGATGGAAATTCCCTTGCCAGTCAAACGCTGATCCGCATTGTCGGCGCGCAACGCCAGGCGATATTCGGCGCGCGACGTGAACATGCGGTAGGGCTCGGTGACGCCGCGCGTCACCAGATCGTCGATCATCACGCCGATATAGGCCTCGGCGCGATCGAAAATAATTTCCGTACCGTCGCCGGCGCGCGAGGCGGCATTGAGGCCTGCAAGAAGTCCCTGTGCCGCAGCCTCTTCATAGCCTGTGGTGCCGTTGATCTGACCGGCGAGAAACAACCCGCGCAGGCGTTTGGTTTCAAGTGTCGGATGCAGCGCGCGCGGATCGACATAATCATATTCGATGGCGTAACCCGGCCGAACGATGCGGGCTTTTTGCAATCCCGGAATGGTAGCGACCAGCGCGTGCTGAATTTCTTCCGGCAATGATGTGGAAATTCCGTTCGGATAGACGGTCGTATCATCGAGCCCTTCCGGCTCAAGAAAAATCTGATGCCCGTCGCGCTCGCCGAAACGCACGATCTTGTCTTCGATCGAAGGACAATAGCGCGGGCCGCGGCTGGCGATTTGGCCGGAATACATCGGCGAGCGATGCACGTTGTCGCGAATGATCCGATGCGTCGCCTCAACCGTGCGCGTGATGCCGCATTGGATCTGCGGATTGGTAATTCGCTCGGTCAACATCGAAAATGGCTCCGGCGGATCGTCGGCCGGCTGCATTTCAAGGCTTGCCCAGTCGATGGTATCGCCATCAAGACGCGGCGGCGTACCGGTCTTCAGGCGTCCAAGCGCAAACCCAAACCGTTCGAGCGTGCGCGACAATCCAATTGCGGGCGCTTCGCCGACGCGGCCGGCAGGGATTTGCTTTTCACCGATATGGATGAGGCCGCGCAGGAACGTGCCGGTGGTCAGCACCACTGCGCCGGCTGCGATGTTACGGCCATCGGCAAGCGTCACGCCGCTGATGCGATTGTCGATAATGGACAAATCGTCGGCCTCGGCCTCGACGACTGTGACGTTTTCGATCTCGCGGATCGCCTGCTGCATCGCTGCGGCGTAAAGCTTGCGATCGGCTTGCGCGCGCGGGCCGCGTACTGCCGGACCCTTGCGGCGATTGAGCACGCGGAACTGGATGCCGCCCTGATCGGCAACGCGGCCCATAAGCCCATCCAGCGCATCGATTTCACGCACCAGATGGCCCTTGCCGAGCCCGCCAATGGCCGGATTGCAGGACATCGCGCCAATGGTGGCGAAGCGATGGGTAATCAGCGCGGTTTTCGCGCCCATCCGCGCGGCCGCAGCCGCGGCCTCACAGCCGGCATGCCCACCACCGATGACGATGACGTCGAATCGCGTGTCCAAAGGCAAATCCCTGAATGCTGCCGGTTCTACCGGATCGGCATTGGAGGGTCAAAAGATACTGTATTTAAGCGGTCAGAACGGGTTTGTTTCACGTGAAACAGCCACCAATCGCGACTTTTCATGCGATCTTCGGGCTTGCTGGGGCCCTGTTCGGCCGGAGCAAGTGTGCTGGTCGGCCATGTTCCGGCTATTTCCCAATGCAAAAATCGCGGAAGATCACATCCAGAATATCTTCGACGTCCACCCGGCCGGTGAGCTTGCCAAGCGTGCGCGCCGCCAGCCGGAGCTCTTCGGCTAGTATATCCTCGCGACCGCTGGCGCCCTCGGCCAACGCCCGAGCGAGGGCACCCTGAGTGTCCTTTAGCGCCAGCCGGTGGCGCTCGCGGGTCAACAGCGCCGGCTCGCCGGCGCCTAGATAATTTTCCGCATGCTTGGCCAGGGCATGGAAAAAAACATCGAGGCCCGCACCGGTGGTTGCCGAAAGGCGGAATTCCTCGTCGATATTTTTGAATATAGATTCATTGTTATTGAACAAAGATTCATTCTTATCAACAGATTCATTTCTTGTGGATAACAGGTCGATCTTGTTGCGCACCAGCCAAACCGTTTGCTTTTGCAAGTCAGGCATCGCAGCGGCATCGACGCTGCCGCTCGCATCGACCACCCACAACACCAGGTCGGCCGTGGCCGCCCGCTCGCGCGCGCGCTGCACGCCCTGCTTCTCCACCGGATCGTCGGTCGCGCGGATACCGGCGGTGTCGAGCAGCGTCACCGGATAGCCATCGAGGTCGAGATGCACCTCGATCACGTCGCGGGTTGTCCCGGCATAGGGCGACACGATTGCCGCCTCGCGCCGGGCGATGCGGTTGAGCAGGGTCGACTTGCCGGCGTTGGGCGGCCCGGCGATGGCGACGACGAGACCTTCCCGAAGCCGCTCGCCGCGGCCCGCATCGGCCAACGCCGCGGCGATCTCATCATGCAGACCGCGCGCAATCTCGATCGCCGGGCGAAGCAGGTCCTCCGGCACATCGGCCTCGTCGGAAAAATCGATGCGCGCCTCGACCAAGGCCAGCGCCTGAATCAACCTTTGCCGCCAGCTTTCCGCGCGGTCGCCGAGCAGGCCCTTGAGCTGGCGAAACGCCTGCCGGCGCTGGGCTTCCGTCTCCGCCATCACCAGATCGGCGAGGCCTTCCACCGCGGTGAGATCGAGCTTGCCGTTCTCGAAGGCGCGGCGGGTGAACTCGCCCGCTTCCGCCGGGCGCAGGCCTTCGATCTGGCCCAAGGCCGCCAGCACCGCGGCGATCACCGCGCGGCCGCCGTGAAGCTGTAATTCAGCTGTGTCCTCGCCGGTTTCGCTGTGGGGCGCCGGAAACCAGAGCGCCAAAGCCTCGTCGATGATTTCGCCGTTCGCATCGCGCACCTTCGCCAGCACTGCCTGGCGCGGCTGCGGGATTTTGCCGCTTAAGGTTTTAAGCGCGGCGCCAGCGCGCGGCCCGGAAATGCGCACCACCGCGATGGCGGCGGGAGGCCGTCCGGAGGAGAGGGCGAAGATGGTGGGGCGGGCAGGAAGCATGCCCTATCTGTCATTGCCGGGCTTGGCCCGGCAATCCCGATAAGGATCGCGCTGCCCTGGCCACCTAATCGAGATGGCCGGGCCAAGCCCGGCCATGACAATAATTAGGCAATCGTGCCAACGCTAAAATCCGGCCACCTTGCAGGTAAAGCCGAAAGATCTTAGGTTACATGTAACCGAAGGAATACGCCATGGATTCGAAGCCGAGGCAGAAAAAGACCAAGGTCCGAAAGACCAAGCCTTTGACGTCGCGCGAAAAGGTTCGCGCCCACCGTATACGCTTGCGCGCGCAGGGGATGCGGCCAGTCACCATGTGGGTCCCGGATATGCGCTTGCCGAAGTTCGCCGCAGAAGCGCGCCGCCAATGCTTGCTTGCCAACAACAGCTCTTACGCGGCGAAGGATCAGGCCTGGGTTGATTCCATGTCCAATTGGAAAGCCGATTGACGCGCGGCGAGATTTGGACGAGCGCAAGCGGAACGGACTACGGCGGCAAGCCGCGTCCAGTCGTCGTCATTCAACACCGGCATTTTGAATTTCTCGATTCCGTCACGTATTGCGGGTTCACAAGCGATCCGACGGATTTGCCATTGTTCCGCATCGCCATCGACACCAGCCCGTCGAATGGGCTCGAATTTCCATCCCACATCATGGTGGATAAGATTCTCACCACCCCCAAAGCCAAGCTTGGATACCGCATCGGTCAACTCGACGAGCCTGACATCGTGCGGCTAAATCATGCGCTTGCGATGTTTCTGGGATTGATCGGTTAGGAATCCGGAAGCGAGAGCGAAGATGGCGGCGCGGATGAGGGGCATGGGCGAATGATTTAGCCCGAATAAGACGCGAGCGAAATCCTCTGTCTTCACGTCCCCGGGTTGTGCGCCTCTCCGCACCCGCTAAGATTGCGAGACTGGAAATCCATTTCGGGGGCGGCGTGATCGAGTGGGGTGCTTTAGGCTGGAAGCTCGCCGAGCCGGTCCTGCGGCTGATCGGCGGACGCCTCTATGACCGTTATCTTAAATATATTATCCGCCGCGACATCCGGCGCGGCTCCAATCAAAAGATCAGCATCCTGTTGGCGCGCCTTGCCGATGACACGACAACCGACTCGTTCCGAACGACTTTGTTCGAAACCATTCGCAGAGAGCTAGGCGACGCGGTTGAACTGACAAATTGGCCAGACATTGAAATTCTCGGCGACGGGTACCAATACGACATCGAACGTCGCGCCTACGAGAAAACACAGAAGCTGCTCAAAGATCGCAAATGCGATCTGATGATCTCGGGCCGCGTGAAGGGTCGGAGCACCAATGCAACCGTACTGTCGCTGCGCTTCACCGTCGCCGAAGCCGAGGACGGGAGCCCTGAAACTTACAAGCTGACCGATACCTTCGATTTACCGGCTGGCTTTATCGGCAATCTTGGCGCCGCCATCGCCGCCCGGATTGTGATGAACGCAGCCCCAGCGGTGCATATGACCGGGCACTACCTTGTCCCCTTAATGCGGGCGACTGCCGAGCGACTCGACCCGATCGTGAGCCGTCTAAATCCCAGTTTCGATTCGGATACACGCGGCTCATTGCTGTTCAGCTATGCGTTGGTGATGTCGATAATCGGAGAGCAAGCGGGAACGGCCGATGCACTTATTCAGGCGGTCGAGGCCTATCGCGCCGCCTTGCTGGAATACACCCGCGAGCGCGTCCCGCTCGACTGGGCCACGACCCAGAACAATCTCGGCACTGCGCTTGCAACCCTCGGCGAACGCGAGAGCGGCACCGCGCAGCTCGAACAGGCGGTCGAGGCCTTTCGCGCCGCATTGCTGGAACGCACCCGCGAGCGCGTCCCGCTCGACTGGGCCATGACCCAGAACAATCTCGGCAATGCGCTGAAAGCGCTCGGCGAACGCGAGAGCGGCACCGCGCAGCTCGAACAGGCGGTCGAGGCCTTTCGCGCCGCACTTGAAGTTTTTGAACCAGCGAAAGCGAGTCATTACATCGAAGGGACTCGCCACAATCTCGCACAGGCTCAGGAGCTCCTGGCAGCGCGGCTGTGACCCTTCTTCTAACCTCTCCCACAAGAGCCTACGCTTGGGCGGGCAGAAGCCCGACCCGGATGGGAGAGGGAAGAGAGGATGCTTCGCGATAAGCGACACACCTCTCCGCTGTCATTGCCGGGCTTGACCCGGCAATCCATGAAGACGTTCAGCAACATCAGGCCAACGTAAGGCTATCGCCACCCGCAATGCATCATGGATGCCCGGGTCAAGCCCGGGCATGACAAGCCTGTGTGCGGGACGACAGCAGAGCAGCGACGTAAAAAGACCGGCGGCGGCGCGCTCAGAATACCAAGACCTTGTCCGCCTCTGCCGTCGCATTCGCCAGCGCATCCATTGTGCTGCGCTGCGCACCTTCCAGTAATTCCGCATCGCTCATGCCGCGCGCATCCATGCAGGTGCCGCACAGAAGCACGGACCCTTTTCCGCCGATGACCCGTTTCAGCATTCGCTCGATGCTGTAATAGCCTTCGGGAGTTTTCTGCCGGGCCTTGCCCGCGACCACGGCATCGGCCATCAAAAACACCGTGATCTGCGCCGCAGGATCTTTCCTGACCAGCGCGTGCGCGAGCCGAAGCGCATTATAGACACGCTCCGTGCCGTAGGGCGGGTCGTTGATGATGAACAGAACCCTCATGGCGTTTATTTCTATGAGGGCGACTGGCCGCCGCATTGATGCCGATCAAATACCGGAAATATGCACCGCCGCGATGGCCGCGGGCGGATGGCCGGAGGAGAGCGCGAATGCCTCTCCGCCGTCATTGCCGGGCTTGACCCGGCAATCCATGATGAATTTCCACGAGCTTGATGTTACGAAAGGTTTCCCGAGCGGCAGTGCTTCATGGATGCCCGGGTCAAGCCCGGGCATGACGAGTTTGGATTGATGTCAGCACCTCAAAACACCTCCCACACCAACCGTCTCGCGCAAGCAACGTCGCCCTATCTGCTCCAGCACAAGCACAATCCGGTCGACTGGTGGCAATGGGGCCCCGATGCGCTGACCGAAGCCAAGCGCGCCAACAGGCCGATTTTGCTGTCGGTCGGATACGCGGCCTGCCACTGGTGCCACGTGATGGCGCATGAGTCGTTCGAGGACGAAGCCACCGCGAAAATAATGAACGAGCTGTTCGTCAACATCAAAGTCGATCGCGAGGAACGCCCCGACATCGACCAGATCTACATGGCCGCGCTGCATGCGCTGGGCGAACAGGGCGGCTGGCCGCTTACCATGTTTTTGACGCCCGCGGCCGAACCGATCTGGGGCGGCACTTATTTCCCGACGCCCGCGCGCTATGGCCGGCCCGCCTTCGCCGACGTCTTGCGCGAGTTTGCGCGGATGTTCCGCGAGCAACCGGAAAAAATCGAGCAGAACCGCGCCGGGCTGCTGGCGCGGCTTGCCGAAAAGGCACGGCCGGCCGGCAAGGTCACCGTCGGCACGCCCGAGCTCGATTCCTACGCGCGGCAGATCGGCAACATGTTCGACGGCGAGCTGGGCGGAATGCGCGGGGCGCCGAAGTTCCCGCAGCCCGCGATCCTCGAAGCGCTTTGGCGCGCAGGCCTGCGGACGAACGACGCGCGATTTTTCGAGCTGGTGGAACGCTCGCTCGACCGCATGTCGGAAGGCGGCATCTACGACCATCTTGGCGGCGGGTATTCCCGCTATTCGGTCGACGACAAATGGCTGGTGCCGCATTTCGAAAAGATGCTGTACGACAACGCGCAATTGCTGGAATTGCTCGCGCTCGCGCATGCGCGCAGCGGCAAGGCCTTGTTCCGCCGGCGCGCGCAGGAAACCATCGCATGGCTCGCGCGCGAGATGACCACCGGCGAGGGGGCTTTCTGCGCCTCGCTCGATGCCGACTCCGAAGGCGAGGAAGGCAAGTTCTACGTCTGGTCGCGCGCCGAAATCATCGCCGTGCTCGGCAACGACGATGGAGATTTCCTCGCGCGCCATTACGACGTGAGCGAGCAAGGCAATTTCGAAGGCCACAATATTCTCAACCGGCTCAAGCCGCTCGACCGTTCGCAGGCCGACGAGGCGCGGCTTTTGCCGCTGCGCGAAAAGCTGCTGGCAGCGCGCGCCAAACGCATCCGCCCCGGCCTCGACGACAAGGTGCTGGCCGACTGGAACGGCTTGACGATCGCGAGCCTGGCCAATGCCGGCGTGTTGCTTGATGAGCCGTCCTGGCTCGACATGGCGGCGCGCGCGTTCGAATTCATCGCGCGCGCGATGACGAAAGGCGACCGGCTCGGTCATTCTTATCGCGATGGGCGGTTGCTGTTTCCCGGTCTTGCGTCCGATTTCGCCGCCATGATCCGCGCGGCGCTGGCGCTCAACGAGGCAACCGGGGAGCGCGCTTATCTCGACCGGGCGCTGGCCTGGCAGCAGGCGCTCGACCGCCATTACGGCGATGCCGAAACCGGCGGCTATTTCCTCACCGCCGACGACGCCGAGGGGCTGGTGGTGCGCCCGCATGCGACATCGGACGACGCCACGCCAAATCACAATGCGGTTGCGGCGCAAAATCTCGTGCGCCTCGCATTGCTGTCGGGTGACGATGCGTGGCGGGAGAAGGCCGACCGGCTGTTCGACGGCGTGCTTTCCGCCACCGGCAGCAATCTGTTCGGGCACATGGCGCTGCTCAATGCGCTCGACCTGCGGCTGCGCGCGGCGGAGATCGTGGTGACGGGACGGGAAATCGACCGTTTCGCGCAAGCCGCGCTGAAGATTCCGTTTGTGGAGCGGATCGTGCTGCGGGCGCCTTCGGCATCGGCTTTGCCGGCGTCGCACCCGGCGCAGGCCAAGATCGCCAGCACGCCGGAGACCGCGGCCTTTGTGTGCGTCGGCACGACCTGCTCGCTGCCGGTGACGGCGGCCGACGATATTGCCGGGGCGGTGGCGAAGATGCGAACGCCGTAAACCCAGCACCATCATCCTTCGAGGCTCGCGGCCATTGGCCGCTCGCACCTCAGGATGACGGATCGAGATCAGGTATTCATCGACTCGAAGAACTCGGCATTGGTCTTGGTGTTGCGCAGCTTGTCGAGCAGGAAGTCGATGGCGTCCATGGTGCCCATCGGATTCAAGATCCTGCGCAACACGTACATCTTCTTGAGCACCGCGGGGTCGACCAGCAGCTCTTCCTTGCGGGTGCCGGAGCGGGTGATGTCCATCGCCGGGAAGGTGCGCTTGTCGGCGACCTTGCGGTCCAGAATCAGCTCCGAATTGCCGGTGCCCTTGAACTCTTCGAAAATCACTTCGTCCATGCGCGAGCCGGTGTCGATCAGCGCGGTGGCGATGATGGTGAGCGAGCCGCCTTCCTCGATGTTGCGCGCGGCGCCGAAGAAGCGCTTCGGCCGCTGCAGGGCGTTGGCATCGACGCCGCCGGTGAGCACCTTGCCCGACGACGGAACCACAGTGTTGTAGGCGCGTCCCAGACGCGTGATCGAATCCAGCAGGATGACCACGTCGCGGCCGTGTTCGACCAGGCGCTTGGCCTTTTCAATCACCATTTCGGCGACCGCAACGTGGCGCGAGGCCGGCTCGTCGAAGGTCGATGACACCACCTCGCCCTTCACCGAGCGCTGCATGTCGGTGACTTCTTCCGGCCGCTCGTCGATCAGCAGCACGATCAGATAGCATTCGGGATGGTTGGCCGTGATCGCGTGCGCGATGTTTTGCAGCAGCACGGTCTTGCCGGTGCGCGGCGGCGACACGATGAGCGCGCGCTGGCCCTTGCCGATCGGTGCTACGATGTCGATGACGCGCGGGGAGAGATCCTTCTTGGTCGGATCCTCGTGCTCCATCTTCAGCCGCTCGTCGGGGTAAAGCGGCGTCAGGTTGTCGAAATTGATCTTGTGGCGGGCTTTTTCCGGGTCCTCGAAATTGATCGTGTTGACCTTGAGCAGCGCGAAATAGCGCTCGCCCTCTTTCGGGGAGCGGATGTGGCCTTCGACCGTGTCGCCGGTGCGCAGGCCGAAGCGGCGGATTTGGCTTGGGCTGACGTAGATGTCGTCGGGGCCGGAGAGATAATTCGATTCCGGCGAGCGCAAAAATCCGAATCCGTCGGAGAGCACTTCGACGACGCCTTCGCCGATGATGTCGACTTCTTGCGTCGCGAGTTGCTTGAGGATCGCGAACATCTGCTCCTGCTTGCGCATGGTGCTGGCGTTCTCGACCTGATGCTCTTCGGCAAATGCCAGAAGCTCGGGCGGAGTCTTGGACTTGAGGTCCTGTAGTTTCATTTCCCGCATGCGGGGAGTCCTATGGAAAAGACCGGCGGAGTCTGAAAAACAAAAGACTGACGCTGGTGTGAGATGAGGAGAAGCGCAGGTAGCCGCAGGTCTTGGGGGCAGGAGTTTTAAGGTCCCGGGGCCCGATGCTCGACCGGTCCGAATACTCGGGACCGGAACGCGTACTGCATCTGCCTGCGTTCGGAGGGAAGCACGAACATATGTAAAGCGGTGCTTATTCGCAAGAGCCGGCGGCGCGATGTGCACCGCGGCAAGGCGCTTTCAGAACGGCTTGACCACCACCAGGATCACGATGGCGACCAGCATAACCGTCACCAACTCATTGACGATACGATAGAATTTAGCCGAACGCGGATTCCGGCCGGCGGCGAAATCCTTAACCCAATGCGCAAATAGCCCGTGCAGGGTGGTCATCGCCACCACGAGTACAAGCTTGCCGTGAAACCAGTAGGCGCCGAGCCAGGCACCCGAAACCAGCAGCCAGAAACCCAGCAACCAGGTCGCGATCATGGCCGGCGTCATGATCGCCTTGAGCAGCCGGCGTTCCATGAGCTTGAAGGTTTCCGATTGCCTGGAGCCGGCCTCGGCGTCGCAATGATACACGAACAGCCGCGGCAGATAGAGCATGCCCGCCATCCAGGCGATGACGGCGACGATGTGCAGCGCTTTCACCCATTCGTACATCCGCGCCGCTCCGTTATTTGCCCCGCACGCGCTTGAGCATCTGCTCGACATGCGCGATCGGCGTGTCGGGCAGAATGCCGTGTCCGAGATTGAAGATGAAGGGCTTGGCCGCAAACGCCTGCATCACCGCGTCAACCGCGCGATCGAGCGCGCCGCCGCCCGCGCGCAATGCGAGCGGATCGAGATTGCCCTGGACCGGCATGCGGCTTTGAATGTGTTCGCGCGCAAAAGTACGGTCGATCATCCAGTCGAGGCCGACCGCATCGACACTGGTTTGCTCCGCATAGCGCGGCAGCCCGGTGCCGGCACCGCGCGGGAAACCGATGATTTTTGCGCCCGGCACCCGCGCGCGCACGCGCGCAACAATTTGCCGCGTCGGTTCGATGCACCAGCGCTCGAACTCATCTGGCGGCAGCACACCCGCCCAGGTATCGAAAATCTGCACGGTCTCCGCGCCGGCCTCGAGCTGCCCGATCAGATAGACCGCGGAGGCCTCCACCAGGATTGCAATCAATTGCGCGAAGGCTTCCGGCTCGCGATAGGCCAGCAGCCGCGCCGGCGCCTGATCGGCGGTGCCCTGGCCGGCGACCATGTAAGTTGCGACAGTCCACGGCGCGCCGCAAAATCCAATCAATGTGACATCCGCGGGCAATGCCGCTTTCACCAGCCGCACGGTTTCATAGATCGGCGCCAGCGTCGCGGCATCGGCATGTTTCGGCATCCGCGCGATCGCGGCCGCATCGGTGAGTGGATCCAGCCGCGGTCCTTCGCCTTCAACAAAACTCAGCGTTCGGCCCAATGCTTTTGGGATCACCAGAATGTCGGAGAATAAAATCGCCGCATCGAAACCAAACCGCTTGACCGGTTGCAGCGTGACCTCGGCTGCCAGTTTCGGCGTAAAACATAATTTAAGGAAACTTCCCGCCTGTTCCCGCAATGCACGATATTCCGGCAGATAGCGCCCCGCCTGGCGCATCATCCAGACCGGCGGAACCGTCTGTCGGCGTCCGCCGAGCACATCGAGGAGAGACTTGTTCACTGGTTTATCATTTCCCGCCTGTCTACCAATACTAATCTAATAGACTCTTTGTAGTTATTGTTACGCGGTTGATTAGACTCACGCTTTTGCATCCACATTTCATCCACCGGCCGCATGCGGTAATTAAGAGTTCGACACCGTATATTCAAAAACCGACCCATCGAAAAACGCTTGCGGCAGTGGGCTTAAACCAATGCATTTCACGGCATTCACAGGGCGCGATCCACACCCGTCTCGATTCCACCAGCGCACGAGCAATTCATCGTCCCAAGGGCACCAATGTTGATAGATTTGCAGCGCTCCGGCCGTTCGGCTTGCCCGTGCCCGCAAGACGTGGCCTCCTCCCGCTCTATCCACACGTTCTGCGGCAGATATCCCAATGGCCCAGCAAACCGGATATTTCCATCTGCATCTGGTTTCGGATGCCACCGGTGAAACGCTGATTACGGTCGCGCGTGCCGCCGCCGCACAATATGCCAACGTCTCTCCGGTCGAACACGTCTACCCGATGGTGCGCACGCCCAAGCAGCTCGAAAATGCATTGAACGAAATCGCGGAATCGCCCGGCCTGGTGCTCTATACGCTACTGGAAGAAGACCTGATCGCCACGCTTGAAGCCAAATGCCGCGACCTCGGTCTGCCCTGCATGTCGATCCTCGGGCCGGTGCTGCGGCTGTTCCAGTCGTATCTCAACACCGAAACCACGCATCGGGTCGGCGCGCAGCATGTGCTCAATGCGGAATATTTCCAGCGTATCGATGCGCTCAATTTCACCATGATGCACGACGACGGCCAGCACGTCGAAGGGCTGGAAGACGCGGATGTCGTGCTGGTCGGCGTCTCGCGCACGTCGAAAACGCCGACCTCGATCTATCTCGCCAACCGCGGCGTCAAAACCGGCAACGTGCCGCTGGTGCCGGGCGTGGCGCTAGCGCCGCAGGTTGAAAGGCTGTCGCGTCCGCTGGTGGTCGGTCTTTATGCCAGTCCGGAGCGGATCGTGCAGATCCGCGAAAACCGCCTGCTTGGGCTCAAGGCGCATCGCGACGACGATCAATATATCGATCGCGCCGCGGTGACCGAAGAAGTGGCGTATTCGCGCCGGCTGTGCGGCAAAAACGAATGGCCGAGCATCGACGTGACGCGGCGCTCGATCGAGGAAACCGCCGCGGCGGTGATGAAATTGCTGGCGGAGCGCCGGCGCATGCCGGTGGCGTAAAAATGTCTTTGTGGCTCGCCGACAAGCCGCTGGTGCTTGCCTCCCAAAGCCAAGTGCGGCGCAGGCTGCTCGAGGCAGCCGGCCTGCCGCTTGAGCTTAAGCCCGCGGCGCTCGACGAGCGCGCGGTGGAAGCGCAAAGCGGCGGAGTGAAGACGGCGAGCGAGGCTGCCGGCCTGCTGGCGCGCGAGAAAGCCCGCACCGTTGCGGCAGATCTGCCGGGCCGGCTGGTGCTCGGCGCCGATCAGACTTTGGCGCTCGGCTCGCGACGCTTTTCTAAGCCCGCCGACCGCGCCGCCGCGCGCGAGCAGCTCGCGGCGCTGGCCGGCTGCACGCACGAATTGAGTGCCGCGATTGCTCTGGTGCGCGACGGCAAGGTGCTGTTCGAACACTGCGGCGTCGCGCGACTGACCATGCGGGCATTGTCCGATGATTTTCTCGACCGCTATCTCGATGCGGCCGGGCCGGCGGCGACCGCGAGTGTCGGCGGGTATCAACTCGAAGGGGCCGGCATACATTTGTTCGAGCGGATCGACGGCGACTATTTCACTATTCTCGGCCTGCCGCTGCTGCCGCTGCTAGACTTCCTGCGGCGCGAAAAGCTTCTCGCAGGGTGATGCCAATGTTCATCCTCGGCCTCACCGGTTCGATCGGCATGGGAAAGTCGACCACGGCGAAGTTTTTCGCCAAGGCCGGCGTGCCGGTGCATGACGCGGATGCCGTTGTGCATAAGCTCTATGAAGGCGAGGCGACGGCGGCGATCGAAGCCGCCTTTCCGGGCACCACTGCGGCGGGCAAGGTGAACCGCGAAAAACTCGCCGCGCGCGTGGTCGGCGACGCGGCAGCGATGAAAAAACTCGAGACAATCGTGCATCCGCTGGTGCGCGAGGAGCGAAATCGTTTCCTTGCCGAAGCGGAAAAAAACGGCGCGCCCGTCGCATTGCTCGATATCCCTCTGCTGTTCGAGACCGGCGGCGAGCGCGACTGCGACGCCGTGGTGGTGGTGTCGGCGCCGACCGAAATGCAGCATGCGCGCGCCTTCGAGCGCCCCGGCATGACGGAGGAAAAACTCAAGGCACTCATTGCCAAGCAGGTTCCCGACGCCGAAAAGCGCCGCCGCGCCGATTTCGTGGTGGATAGCTCGCAAGGATTCGACGCGGCGCGGTCGCAGGTGGCGGACATTCTTCGCGCAGTCGCTAAAATGCCCAAACGGCGCGGTTGATTCGAACGCGGCGAAAAGGAGCCGATGCGGGAGATCGTCTTCGATACCGAGACCACCGGCCTCGATCCCTATCAGGGGCATCGGCTGGTCGAGCTTGGCTGCATCGAACTCCTGAACCGCTTTCCCACCGGGGCGTCGTTTCACCGCCATCTCAATCCCGAGCGCGATGTGCCGCCGGAAGCTTTCGCCATTCATGGGTTGTCGGCGGATTTTCTCAAGGACAAGCCGCGCTTCGCTGAGGTGGTGGACGAATTTCTTGCCTTCATAGGCGAGGCGCCGCTGGTCGCGCACAATGCCTCGTTCGACTACGGATTCATTTGTGCCGAGTTGGAGCGCGTCAAACGCCCCGTTCTTGCGCGCGAGCGGTTGATCGACACACTGCTGCTGGCGCGGCGCAGGCATCCGGCTGGACCGAACCGGCTTGACGATCTGTGCGCGCGCTACGGCATCGACCATTCGCGGCGCACCAAGCATGGTGCCTTGCTGGATGCCGAATTACTGGCGGAAGTTTATGTCGAATTGATCGGCGCCCGCCAGGCGACGCTGGTTCTGGTCGAGACGGTGGAGGGCGCGCGCGAGCAGCGCGACGGCGCAAGTTCGACGCGCGCGCGGCCGGCGCCGCTTGCTGTCCGGATCGCGGACGGCGATCATAAAGCACATCGCGATTTCGTCGCGACGCTGGGCAAGGAATCGCTGTGGCGAAAATATCTGCCGGGGGAATAGCCGGCTGTGATGAAACGCGTCAGCTCGGAACGGCAGGCGCCGGTGCGGGCTGCATATCGTCCATTTTCTGCCGGTAGAGACCGACGAAATCGACCGGATCGATCAGCAGCGGCGGGAAGCCGCCGCCCCGCACCGCCGTCGCGATGATTTCGCGCGCGAACGGAAACAACAGCCGCGGGCATTCGATCATCACCAGCGGATGGATGTTTTCCTGCGGCACGTTCGCAATGCGGAACATGCCGGCGAAGGCAAGATCGAAGCTAAACAGCAAGGTGCCGGGAATTTCGGCCTTGCCCTCGATCTTGAGCACGACCTCGAAGTCGTTTTGGCCCTGCGGCGTGGCATTGACGTTGATCTGAATGTTGATGGCGGGAGCTTGCTGCCCCGGAGTGAGCGAGCGCGGCGCATTGGGATTCTCGAAGGAGAAATCCTTGATGTATTGGGCCAGCACATTGAGCTGCGGCGGATTGTCCTGCGGCTGCGCCTGGCCGCCATTTGTCGTGGTCATGAACGCTCCATCGGCCGCTCGACCGGCCGGCGGTTGGCTAACATAGGGTCTGAAGCGGAACAAGGATGCGCCGATTCAACGGATTTCATCGGTTTCGCCATGGTTGCGCCGGTCGGCGAGCCTGCCTTCCGGGACCTGGCGCCACTCGCCCGGCTTGAGATCGACCACCGGATCGGCGCTTGCCGCACGGCCGTGCCGTCCCATTGCGCCGGTGGCGGTTTTGCCGATCCATTGACGAAGCCGCGGGACGAGCAGCATGAGGCCCAGGAGGTCGGTGATAAAGCCCGGAAGTAGCAACAGAATTCCAGCCAATAAGGTGAGAAAACTGCCGCTGTCGAGCCCGATGGCGGCGGCGCCGCCTTCGCCCCAGGCGGTGCGAAACCGGGACATTTGCGCCCGCCCGGCGTACCGAAGTACCAGCCCCCCTGCTACGGAAGTGGCGATCAAAAGGGCGAAGGCCGGGCCCAAACCAATGGTCGCGGCCACCACAATGAACACGGCCAGCTCAGCCACCGGCATGGCCAACAGCAGGAGGAGAACCAATTTTGCCGCGGACATCGGTGTTGTTCTCAAGCGATCGGCGATGTTGGCGTAAAGGCCCGGATCGTCTACCATTCCAGATGGGGCACAATACCGCGCCGATTAAGGGCCGCGGGACTATGGAACGGTGTGGCCGCGTGCTTAAATAATAGCGGCGGAACCGGCCTGGAGTGCGCGAATTTGTCTACCGGCCGGCTGCCTATTTTGCCTTACTCTGACTGACGGCCGCGGAGAAAGTTCAAAAACGTGTTCGACATCTACACCATCATCTTCCTGGCGCTGGCGGTGTTCATATTCCTGCGTCTGCGCAGCGTGCTCGGCCAGCGCACGGGGCGAGAGCGGCCGCCTTACGATCCTTATACCGCGCGTGACGCCGTGCGGCCGGCGGGGGAAAAAGTGGTCGCGTTGCCGAACCGTACAACGGATGCAGTGAAGGATGCGTCGAAAAAACCGGCGGAGCCTGCGGCAGCAGCCGAGCCCTGGAAGGGCATCGCGGAAACCGGTTCCGCCACCGCGACCGGTCTCGACGCCATCGCCGCAGCGGACCCAAGTTTCGATGTCAAGCATTTCATCGCCGGCGCGCGCGCCGCCTACGAGATGACCGTCACGGCATTTGCCGAGGGCGACCGCCGCACGCTGAGAAACCTGCTGTCGCGCGATGTCGCCGAAGGCTTCGAGGCGGCGATCACCGAACGCGAGCGGCGCGAAGAAACCGTCGAGAGCAAGTTCGTTTCGATCGATGCCGCCGACATCACCGCCGCCGAGTTGCGCGCACAAACGGTGCAGATCACCATGCGCTTTGTCTCGCAGCTGGTTTCGGCGACGCGTAACAAGTCCGGTAACGTCATCGAAGGCAATGCGGAAAAAGTGACCGACGTCACCGATGTGTGGACGTTTGCACGCGACCTTTCATCGCGCGATCCGAACTGGAAACTCGTCGCCACCGAAGCCGGACAATAAACGGGAGCCGGCGGTGGGTCTTCGTCCTTGCGTCATCGCCCGGCGGCTTGCAGCAGCGCTCGGTTTTTTCGTTGCGGCGGCCACGCACGCTTCGGCGCAGGAACACACCCCGCTCAAGCTTGCAAATGCGCAGATCGTGCCGCTGACGTGGGCCGCGCTCGACGGCTGGACGGAAGACGATCAATCCGCCGCGTTCGCCGCCCTTCTCAAAAGCTGCAAAGCCATTCTCAACGGCAGCAAGGCGATGCGCGCGGCACGGCCGATTTACGCCGGGCTTTTTGACATTTGCACCCGCGCCGGCGCGGCGCCGCCGCCCGAGGGCGGCGAACAGGCGCGCATTTTCTTTGAGCAGAATTTCCGCCCGGTGCGCATTTCGCCGCTCGGCGAAAGCCAGGGCTTTTTTACCGGCTATTATGAGCCGGTGGTCAATGGCGCGCGCTATCCCAGCGCGGAATACAATGTCCCGCTCTATCGCAAGCCATCGAACCTGGCGGTTTCCGGCGCACGCAAACACGGCAAGGCTTTTCCCAACGCCGGCAAGGTCGGCCGCAAATTTGGCCGGCGCAAGATCGTGCCGTATTACGATCGCACCGAGATCGAGGAAGGCATCCTTGCCGGCCGTGAGCTGGAAATCTGCTGGGTCAAGGATCCGGTCGACGCGTTCTTCGCCCAGATTCAAGGCTCGACGCGGGTGAAGCTCGATACCGGCGGCATGCTTCGTCTCAACTACGAGGCGCATAACGGCATGCCCTATACGCCGGTCGGGAAATTCCTCATCGAGCGCGGCATCGTGTCGAAGGAAGACATGTCGATGGACCGCATCCGCGAATGGATGGCGGCCAATCCCGAGGGCGGCAAGGAATTGCGCCGCAAGAACCGCTCGTTCGTATTCTTCCGCGAGACCGGGCTTGCTGAGGACGAGGAGCCGGTCGGCGCGCAGGGGATTCCGCTCACCACCGGGCGCTCGATCGCGGTCGATAAATCGATCCATGTTTACGGCACGCCGTTCTGGATCGAGGCCGAACTGCCGATCGCGAGCGAAAAGCCGGAAACGAAATTCCGGCGGCTGACGATCGCGCAAGACACCGGCTCGGCCATCGTCGGTCCCGCGCGCGCCGACATCTATTTCGGATCGGGCGAGGAAGTCGGCAGCATCGCCGGCCGCATCAAGCAATTCGGCCGTTTCGTCATGCTGGTGCCCGGCAAATTAAGTGCGGCTTTGGCAACCACGAACGTGCCGCTGCCGCAACCGCGCCCCGAGACAATTGCGGGCGATGAACCGAAGCTGGCGCAGCACGCCGACAGTCCGGAGGAAACAGCCGCGGTGCCGCTGCCGAAGCCGCGTCCGAAGTCGGCGCCGGAACGCACATGACCGGTGGCGGCGGCGACGGACGCCGGCGGCTCACCGACGACGAACGCGTATTGTGGACGACGGTGACCAAGGCGATTGCGCCGCTGCGCCGGGCCGTAAAGATCGAACCGGCCGAACCGCAATCCGCTCCTGTAGCGGCCCGCGGCAAGCCGCGCGCGGCAAAACCGCAGACGCCAGCGCCGCCGCGCAAACCGGAGACGGATTCGCCGCCGCTCGTCCCGCTCGGACGGCGGATGAAACAGCGCGTTGCCCGCGGTAAGGACGCGATCGACGGCCGTCTCGACCTGCATGGCCTGACGCAAAGCGAAGCGCATGCCGCGCTGGCGCGGTTTTTGCGTGCGGCCAGCGCGCGGGAGGCAAGGCTTGTGCTGGTGATCACCGGCAAGGGCCGCGCCAATGCCGGCGGCGAGCCGGGCGTGCTGCGCCGCCAGGTGCCGCTCTGGCTTAAGCTGCCGGAGTTTCGCGACTATGTGATCGGCTACGAGCCCGCGGCCATCGCGCATGGCGGGGAGGGCGCGCTTTACGTGCGCGTGCGGCGCGCCCGGCGGGCCGAATAAGTCCAGACAACGGCTTCGTTCCGGTCTGCGCTTAGAACGGCCTGACAATCCCGACGCGCGGAATAATCGTCGCGATCCAGCCGAGCCACAGATTCCGCTTGTTATCGGCCGCGATCGGGGCCGGCACGTGCGCCGCCGGCAACTGCCGAACGGCATGCATGATCAGCAACATGCAGACCGCCCAGCTCGACACCCAGCGCGCGTAGTCGAACACGACGACGAATATGACAACATAGCCGAGCGACACCAACGCGACGGCGAGGACGACGAGTTTGCGCTGCCAGGCGACGGCCAGCGATCGGATCATTGCCGTAAAATATTTTATCACCGGCCAATGCAATGCGATGAGCACGAAATATACCGGCGCGCGGGTCAGATTGTGCACGAATAAGTGCCGGGTGCGCCACATGTCGTCGTCAAGCGGCCGATACCAAACGTCGAGGGCATCCGGGTTGAGAAAGAAATTCGCATCGGCCGTTCGTGTTTTCAGATATGCGATCAGTTGATCCATCGGCACCGGCACGCTGCCGTAAAATTGCGCGGCGACGAATGCGGCGGCGATGGCGGCAGCCGCGACCGCACCGCCGAATAATTCCAAACCCGTGACTTTGCGCACGAAGTAGTAACGCAATGCGACGATGACGCCGATAGTCGGGATGTAGAGCAAAAAATGCAGATGGTGGATCAGAATCAGCACGATGCTGCCGAGCGCCGCGATGACAACGTAGCGGAATGAGCGCGCCGGGATCAGCAATACGACGATGGCGAACAGGCAGCCATAGATATCGAAATAGCCGATCGCCAGCATGAAATTCTTGAAGAAAAACGGTGAGCCGACGACGAATGCGAACAGCGGAACATTGGCTTCATCGAAGCCGAAGGTTTTCTTGAACAGGCGCAGAAACAACACCAGCGTCACCAGCCAAACCGCAAGGCCGAGCGCAAAAACGAGCCAGACCGGCACGGCCGGGAATCCGAAGGAAACAATGGCGCCGATCAACGATCGCTTGGCGAAGCCGAAGCGATAGTCCATCAGCAGATGGAGATATTGAAATTCAGGAAAGCTGCGGGAAAGTTTGTAAATAAAAATGGCAATTACGATCACGGTGTCGATCGCGATCATTTGCCGCCAAGGACTTTTCAGAAACTGCGGCATTAAGTTCATCGATGAACTGCGGATATCCGCGAATATTTTCGCCAGTTGAGCAGATGAATGGACGATTTGGAAGGGTACCACTGCCGCGCGGATCAAAGAATGAAACGCGACAAATCCGCGTTCTTGGCGAGATCGCCGATATGTTTGTGCACGTAAGCGGCATCGATCTTTACGGTTTCGCCGGAGCGGTCGGGCGCCGCGAACGAGATTTCGTCGAGTACGCGCTCCATCACCGTTTGCAGCCGGCGCGCGCCGATGTTCTCGATGCTGGAGTTCACCGCCACCGCGATATCGGCGATGGCGTCGACCGCGTCGTCGGTAAATTCCAGCGTCACACCCTCGGTCGCCAGCAGGGCGACCGTCTGCTTGATGAGCGAAGCTTCCGGCTCGGTGAGAATGCGGCGGAAGTCGTCGCGCGTGAGCGGCCGCAACTCGACGCGAATCGGCAGCCGGCCTTGCAGTTCGGGCAGCAGGTCCGATGGCTTGGAAATATGAAACGCGCCGGAGGCGATGAACAGCACATGATCGGTCTTCACCGGCCCGTGCTTGGTGTTCACGGTGGTGCCCTCGATCAGCGGCAGCAGATCGCGCTGCACGCCCTCGCGCGAAACGTCGCCGCCCATCCGCCCCTCGCGCACGCAAATCTTGTCGATCTCGTCGAGGAACACGATTCCGTTTTGTTCGACCGCCTTGATCGATTCCTGCACCAGCTGGTCATTGTCCAATAATTTGTCGGATTCCTCGATGATCAGGATGTCGTGGGATTCCTGCACGGTGACGCGGCGCGTCTTGGTGCGCCCGCCACCGAGCTTGCCGAAGATATCGCCGATTGAGATCGCGCCCATCTGCGCGCCCGGCATGCCGGGAACTTCGAACAACGGCATGCCGCCGCCGGAAGCCTGCACCTCGATTTCGATTTCCTTGTCGTTGATTTCGCCGGCGCGCAGCTTGCGGCGGAAGCTTTCCTTGGTGGCGGGGCTTGCGCCTGGGCCGGTGAGTGCGTCGACCACGCGATCTTCCGCCGCCTGTTGCGCGCGCGCCTGCACGTCCTTGCGCTTGCGCTCGCGCGTCAGGCCGATGGCGATGTCGACCAGGTCGCGCACGATCTGGTCCACGTCGCGCCCGACGTAGCCCACCTCGGTGAACTTGGTGGCCTCCACCTTGAGGAAGGGCGCGCCCGCGAGCTTGGCGAGCCGGCGTGCAATCTCGGTCTTGCCGACGCCGGTGGGACCGATCATCAGAATATTCTTCGGCAGCACTTCCTCGCGCAGCCGGTCGTCGAGCTTGAGCCGCCGCCAGCGGTTGCGCAGCGCGATGGCAACCGCGCGCTTGGCGTCGGATTGCCCGACGATGAAGCGGTCGAGTTCGGAAACGATTTCACGCGGGGAGAAGTCGGTCATGGTTTACTCTGATGCGTCAGGGCCGTCGCCCTTCGAGGCTCGGGCTTCGCCATCGCACCTCAGGGTGACGGTTGAATCTTAGCCGTCATCCTGAGGTGCGAGCGTCAGCGAGCCTCGAAGGATGACGGGCACGGCCTCACGTCTTCAACGTCTCTACAGTGACATTTCGGTTGGTGTAGACGCAAATGTCGGCGGCGATGTCGAGCGCGCGGCGGACGATCGCCTCGGCGTCGAGCGGGCCATCGGCCAGCGCGCGGGCGGCGGCGAGCGCGTAGTTGCCGCCCGAGCCGATGCCCATGACGCCGGCTTCCGGCTCCAGCACGTCGCCGGTGCCGGTGAGCACCAGCGACACTTTCTCGTCGGCGACGATCATCATGGCTTCCAGCCGGCGCAGATAGCGGTCGGTGCGCCAGTCCTTGGCAAGTTCGACCGAGGCGCGCAGCAGCTGGCCGGGATATTGCTCGAGCTTGCTTTCCAGCCGCTCGAACAGCGTGAAGGCGTCCGCCGTGGCGCCGGCAAAGCCGCCGATGACTTCGCCCTTACCCAGACGGCGCACCTTCTTGGCATTAGCTTTGACGATGGTCTGGCCGATCGACACTTGGCCGTCGCCGCCGATGGCGACAGTGCCGCCCTTACGGACGGTTAGGATAGTGGTGCCGTGCCAGGACGGCATTGCAGGCTGTTCGTTTGTTGCCATACGCATAACCCCCGCGCTGACGGTGATTTAAGTATCAACGCATGTTTTGCAAAGGGCGGCTGTGGCGAATCCGGCAAACCCCTGATAAAAGGCGCGCGTTCAGCCCGGAAGGCCCCGAATTCATGCGCAAGGCGACGGTGACGCGCAAGACCAAGGAAACCGAAGTCGAGGTCGCCATCGACCTCGACGGCGAAGGCCGCGCGTCGATTGCGACCGGCATCGGCTTCCTCGACCACATGCTGGATCTGCTGGCGCGCCACTCGCGCATCGACATCACGGTCAAGGCCAAGGGCGATCTGCACATCGACCATCACCACACCACGGAAGATGTCGGCATCGCGCTCGGCCAGGCGGTGAAACAGGCGCTCGGCGAAATGAAGGGCATCACCCGCTATGCGGATGTGCACGTGCCGATGGACGAAGCGCTCACGCGCGTCGCCATCGACATTTCCGGCCGGCCGTTCCTGGTGTTCAAGGCGGAATTCGTGCGCGACAAGGTCGGCTCGTTCGACACCGAGCTGGTGCAGGAATGGTTTCAGGCGTTTGCCATGAATTCCGGCATCACGCTGCATGCCGAGACGCTGTATGGGTCGAACGACCACCACATCGCCGAGTCCTGCTTCAAGGGCCTGGCGCGGGCGCTGCGCGCGGCGGTGGCGATCGATCCGCGCGCCAAGGGCGAAGTGCCGTCGACCAAAGGCTCGCTCGGCGGCTGAGATGTATCGAACGGCGTCATTCCGGAAGCCGCGCAGCGGCTGTCCGGAATCCATAATCCCGGCGCTGCGTGTAAAATTCTATACTGGGATTATGGATTCCGGGCTCGCGAGCTTTGCTCGCGCCCCGGAATGGCTTGAGATAGTTGAGAGTAAATACAATGTCCGTCTACACCGTGCACCAGCCGCCGTTGCGCGAAGCAGAAGCCGCCGCCGATCCGGCGCGCTTTGTCTTTGTGCGCGACGGCTTTCATCTTTGGGCCTTCCTGCTCACGCCGTTGTGGATTTTGTGGCACCGGCTGTGGCTGGTCTTGCTGCTGTTCATCGCGCTTAATTTGGTCATCGGCGTTGCTCTGTATTTCGCCGGCGCAAGCGGCGGCGTGAAATTCGCCATCGCCGTGCTGATCGGGCTGCTTGCCGGGTTCGAGGCCGCGACGCTGCGGCGCTGGACGCTCGCGCGCCGCGGCTGGACGACACTCGGTGTCGTCGTCGGCGACGACGTTGAATCCGCCGAGCGGCGGTTCTTCGCCGATTGGCTGGCGCGCGTGCCGGAAACCGCGGCTGTGCCGCAGCCTCCGCCTGTAGCGGCGATCCGCCGCATGCCGCCAGCGCAAGACATCATCGGCCTGTTTCCCGATTCCAGAGCGCCGCGATGAGTGTCGTCATCGTGGATTATGGCTCCGGCAATTTGCATTCGGCGGCCAAGGCGTTCGAGCGCGCGGCGCGCGAGTCCGGCGCGGCGCAAACCATTACGGTCAGCAACGATCCGGATGAAGTCGCGCGCGCCGAGCGCGTGGTGCTGCCCGGCGTCGGCGCCTTCGCCGATTGCCGGCGCGGGCTCGACGCTATCCCCGGCATGATCGACGCGCTCGAACAAACCGTACGCGGGAAAGCAAGACCGTTCTTCGGCATCTGCGTCGGGATGCAATTGATGGCCGAGCGCGGGCGCGAATACCAGGTGACGCCCGGACTTGGCTGGATTGCCGGCGAGGTGGAGAAGATCGCGCCGTCCGACCCGGCATTGAAAATTCCGCACATGGGCTGGAACACGCTCGACGTGGCGAAGCCGCATCCCCTGCTCGCCGGCATTCCGCTCGGGCCTTCGGGACTGCACGCCTATTTCGTGCATTCCTATGCGCTCAATCCAGCCGAGCGCAGCGACCTGATCGCGCAGGCGGATTACGGCGGGCCGCTGACCGCCATCGCCGGACGCGCGAACATGATCGGCACGCAATTTCATCCCGAGAAGAGCCAGCGGCTGGGCTTGGCGCTGATCGCGAATTTTCTGAAGTGGACGCCGTGATGTATTTCCAACGGCCTCTCGTCGTCACCCTGAGGTGCGAGCGCAGCGAGCCTCGAAGGGTGGCGGTCGGCATCCTTCGAGGGCCGCTTCGCGGCCACCTCAGGATGACGGTGCAGGACGGTGCGCCGTGATTTTATTTCCCGCCATCGATCTCAAGGACGGGTTGTGCGTGCGCTTGGAGCAAGGCGACATGGCGCGCGCAACGGTGTTCCACCGCGATCCGGCGGCGCAGGCGCAGGCGTTCGAGCGGCAGGGCTTCGAGTATCTGCATCTCGTCGATCTCGACGGCGCCTTTGCCGGCAAGCCGGTGAATGCCGCCGCGGTCGAGCACATATTGGAAGCGATTTCGATTCCGGTTCAGCTCGGCGGCGGCGTG